>DATMYT010000399.1:0-8030 GCA_035560855.1 Negativicutes bacterium
ATTCAATTTAAAGGAGAGAAATCATGAAGCGATTACATTATGGATTGGCGGCGGTTGTGGGACTGTGCATCATCGTGGGTGTCTTCCTGTATGCGAATACCAAAACGAAGGTTGCGGAAGAAGATGTTGTTACGGTGCGCACTGTTACCATTCAGGCGACAGAAGGTTCGCAAGGTTACACCTACGCCGGTGAAGTCCGTGGCCGGTATGAAAGTCAGCTGGCGTTTCAAGTCAGTGGAAAGATCAGTAAGCGAAATGTGGAATTGGGCAGTAGCGTCAATGCCGGAGCTGTATTGATGCAAATTGATGCCAAAGACATTCAGCAAACGGTGAACAGCAACTCGGCCCAGGTCGCGTCCGCCGAATCGCAGTTAAGTCTGGCCAAGAGCAATCTTGACCGCTATCGGAAACTATTGGATCAGGGCGCCATTAGCCAGTCAATGTATGACCAATATGTCAACGCCTATAATGTTGCCGTTGCCGGGGTACGGCAGGCTTCATCCCAATATGCGCAAGGCGCCAATCAGCTGGATTATAGTCTTCTGCGGGCCGATAAACCCGGTGTCGTATCCAGCATCGCCGCCGAAGCGGGACAAGTAGTCAGTGCGGGCCAAACCGTTGTTACCGTAGTGCAGGACGGCGAGCGCGAGGTGGAGATCAGTATTCCGGAGAGCCGAATAGAAGAACTGCGCAGTGCAGGACAAATTAAAGCCTCTTTTTGGGCGCTACCCGCGGTAACGGTAAACGGCGGAATCAGAGAAATTTCCCCCATGGCCGACCCGATCACTCGTACTTTTAAAGTGAGGATCAGTCTAAACAATCCGCCGCCAGCAATAAAACTTGGGATGACAGCTTCCATTCAGGTTGCAGCTCCCTCTGCGCAACCGACAGTGACTATTCCGATGGCTGCTGTATACCAAGATGGGAAGACCCCGGCGGTGTGGATCGTCAAAGACAATGTGCTTGCGTTGCAGCCGATCACAACCGGTAATTTCGGCAACGGTACGATTGAAGCGCTCAGCGGCATTAAACCAGGGGATTGCGTTGTAACCGCCGGCGTCCACAAGCTCAAGGAAGGGCAAAAAGTGAAATTGGGCGGTGCTTCCTTATGAAAGGGTTTAATCTCGCTGAATGGGCACTACAGCATAAGCAAGTTGTTTATTTTTTCATAGCGCTCTTTTTTGTGACCGGCATATTTTCTTATGCAAATTTAGGGCGCATGGAAGATCCGGACTTCACCATCAAACAAATGGTGGTTAGTGTAGCTTGGCCGGGAGCCGATGCACGTCAAATGGAAGAGCAGATCACAGACAAAGTGGAAAAAAAGTTGCAGGATTTGCCTGGACTGGATTACTTGCAAAGCTATTCTACGCCAGGACAGACTGTTATTTTTGTCAACTTAAAAGATGCCGTTCTCAAAAAAGACATTCGAGCCAAATGGCTGGAAGCCCGCAATATGGTCAACGACATGTCGGCCACTCTGCCTGCGGGGGTTCTACCACCACAGTTTAATGACCGCTTTGACGAAGTATTCGGGATTGTTTACGCGCTCACCAGCGATGGCTATACCTATGAAGAAATGCGGGAAAAGGCGGAGAATATTCGCCGCGTTCTCCGGGACGTTCCCAGCGTCAAAAAAGTTCAACTGCTGGGCACACAAACGGAAAGCATTTACATCGAAATTGCAAACAGCAAAATGGCTCAGCTAGGCATCGACCCTGCGTTGATTACCAGCACCATTCAGGCGCAAAATGCCATGGCGGCAACCGGAATGATTGAAACAGCAACCGATAATGTCCATTTGCGGGTTACCGGGATGTTTGAAAAGGTAGAGGACATCCGAACCATTCCCATCACGGCTGGCGGACGCACTTTTCGCCTGGGAGACATCGCCAAAGTCACGCGCTCCTATGCCGAACCGTCAGACCCCAAGTTTTTTTACAATGGACAACCTGCCGTGGGGGTTGCAGTGGCTATGGAGCCAGGGGAAAACATTCTTACCTTGGGAAAAAATTTGGACGCTGCCATCGCCAAAATCAAGAAGGACCTTCCGGCCGGACTGGAAATCCATCAAACCGTTCATCAACCGAAAATTGTTGACGCTTCCATTGGTGAATTTGTGAGATCACTTGCCGAAGCGATTTTAATTATTTTCATCGTTAGTTTCGCCAGTCTCGGCGTACGTCCGGGCTTCATCGTCGCACTCTGCATTCCACTTGTTCTGGCTGTCGTTTTTACGATCATGTACATCATGAATACCGAGCTGCAGCGCATATCGCTTGGCGCCCTCATTATCGCGTTGGGGCTGCTGGTCGACGATGCCATGATTGTCATCGAGATGATGGCTGTGAAGTTGGAGCAAGGATGGGAGCGGATGGATGCCGCCGCCTACGCCTATAGCGTTACTGCGTTTCCCATGTTAACGGGAACCCTGATCACCTGCGCCGGGTTTATTCCTGTCGGATTTGCGCAAGGCAGCGCCTCCGAATTCTGCGCCACCATTTTTTCCGTCATCACCATTGCGCTGCTTACTTCCTGGGTTGTCGCCGCCATGGTTACTCCCCTCTTGGGATACCTGCTGATTAAACCCGCACCAAACAGGGAAGCAAGCGAAGAACACCATGTGTATGATACCAAGCTGTATCGTTTGTTTAAACAAACCCTCGTCTGGTGCCTAAACCATCGCAAATTGGTTCTATCTGTTACGTTGGCCTTGTTTATCGCATCCATTGGCGTATTGGGCTTGGTAAAAGAAGAATTCTTTCCTGCATCTACCCGCCCTGAACTGATTGTGCAGTTAAAATTGCAGGAAGGCGCTTCCCTGAAAAATACGGAAGCCGTCGCCGGAGAAGTGGCCCGGAAACTAAATGAGAATCCCCTGATTGATTACTATACCTACCATGTGGGGGAAGGTGCGCCGCGCTTTGTTCTTACCTTCGACCCGACCTTCAACAAAACCAATTTTGCCGAGTTTGTTATTGTGGCGAAAGATACGGACGCCCGTAACGAACTGCAGCCCAAGGTCAGCAAAATGCTGGGCGAAGAATTCCCCAGCGTACAAGTCCATACGAAAGTAATCAGTAACGGAACCTCGGCCGACTATCCGGTCATGCTACGCGTGGAAGGGTATGACCATGACAAAGTGCGCGAGATCGCCAAACAAGTTAAAACTGCGATGGAAGCGCATTCCGACACCAAAAATGTCAACATGAACTGGAATGAAAAAAGTAAAATCATGCACTTGGCTGTCAATCAAGACAAAGCCCGCATACTTGGAATCACGTCCCAAGCCTTGGCGGACACGCTCCAGACTCAGTTGTCGGGAACCAGCATTGCCGAGTTTCGGGAAAACGACAAAACCGTCCCGTTAGTTTTTCGCTTTGATGCCGAGTCCAGGAATGATCCCGCCCGCATCAAGGACCTTTCCATCCACATCGGGAATGGCAAGTATGTGCCGCTGGACCAGATTGCCAAAATAAGCTTTGAAGCCGAGGACGGCCTGATTTATCGACGCAATTTGAAACCGACGATTACTGTGCGGGCGGAAACCACCCCAGGCGTAACCGGGGATGATGTGACCCGCAAGGTCTATGAGAACCTCCAGGAACTGCGCGACAATCTACCCCCCGGCTACAGTATCAAATATGACGGTGCAACAGAAGAAAGCATCAAAGGCTCGGAAATGCTACTCGCCCCTGTGCCGGCGATGATTCTCACCATTATGATTCTGTTGATGTTGCAACTGCAAAACATCTCCAAGATGGTACTAACCTTATTGACCGCGCCGCTCGGGATTATTGGCGTTGCCATCGGTCTCTTCCTAACGGGAAAGCCGATAGGGTTTGTCGTACAGCTCGGTATATTAGCTCTTTCCGGGATCATTATGCGTAACTCGGTGATTTTGATGGACCAAATCGACCAACATCTCGCTAACGGCGAAAGCCTGTGGGATTCCATCATTAACGCCACGATAACCCGCATGCGTCCCATTTTGCTGACGGCAGCAGCTGCTATTTTAGCGATGATTCCTTTGATTTCCAATATATTTTGGGGACCGATGGCTGTCGCCATTGGGGCAGGGTTGTTTGTGGCTACGATATTAACCCTGCTGGTGTTGCCGGTCATGTATGCAGCCTGGTATAAAGCAGATTCAGGGGAGGGGTCTTTGTGAAAAAATGGCTGGTGTTACTTTTGACCATTGGATTGCTGTGTATGGCATCGGTTTCTTTTGCCAATCCCCAAGAAGAATCGGCAGAAGCTTACAAAATTTACATTGCGGCTGGCGCCAGCGTGGCTGCCTATAACGACCGAATGGGGGAACTGGCAACCCGTTACCTGACTCAGGATGGATGGCGAATTGACCGCTATAAACAGCCGGATGGAGCCAGCGGCGCACGATTTCTGATTGCAGAAAAAACCATAAACAAGGACCGACAGATTTATGTTATGGCAATTGTCGGCACCGAAACCGATCAAGATTTGGACTTGGACTTGCAGGTTAGTAAGGTATACTTTGCCGGACGTACGTTGGAAGAATTCGCTATGAATGCCGCTCAAAATGACGTACCGGATACAATGCCTAAAGTACATCAGGGATTCCATAAATTTATGCAGGCCGGACCATCCGCCATCATGCACAGTGAAGGAGATTCACTACTGCTCATGCTGGAAATGCTTCGGAACAATCCCGGGAACAAGCTTTACTTGACCGGACATAGCTTGGGCGGGGCTGCGGCAACGTTGGCCGGAGCCCGTCTGCTGGACATGGGCATATCGCCAGAACAAATTGAAGTTATCACGTTTGGCGCGCCCGCAGTTGGCAATGCTGCTTTTGCAGAAAAATTCAATGCGGCGCTGAAGTTGACGCGGGTGGTAATCGCCGGTGATCCGGTCGTAACGCTGCTGCAAGGACTTGTCGGCGGATATCGCCAATTTGGCAAAGAGGTCAAATACAAGCTTCATCCAATGCTGAGCGATCCACACTATATAGCCGCCTATGTGGATGCCGCCATGAAAAATTATTACGACAAAAAAACGGTCGCGGTGCCTTTCATTGCAAATGATCGACAAGTCAATTCCGAACGGGTATATTTTGCTCCGCTGCAAAGCAAGTTGCCGTCGGCTTTGTCAGATGAACTCGGATATATGGAGCGGGCCTTGCAGGATGAATATCGAACCTCATTCCCCAACAGTATTTGGGGAAATGCGGATAAATCCGGTTCCTGGTTAAAGGCCGCCGCCGCTGCCGATTGCCGTTGGTTGATCATTCCGGAGGTTGCAGCCGTAAGAGTTCGGCAGGAGAAGCCCGTTTACTACATCAGCGTTCATCAAACCGTATATGATGTGAATGCGGGAACCGTGGCGGATGTGGCCGAATTTTCTACGGGAACGTATAATTTGACTCCGCTGGAAGCCTTTGTTCATGCATTCAAAGGAATTGATAGCCGTCGGGATGTTTGGCTGAAAAACGCTGCTGGAGTCCCTGCAAACGAAAGAAAGGACTGAGGGGATATTTGCCGTATTTTTTACGCAGCGTGGATTCCTTTTTTTGACCACACGCTGAACTATGCCCTGTGTTTCGATCAGTAATGCACAACATCACATAACCAGTATGAAAGGCATTTCTTTTAAAAGCTTCCTCCAACCCCGACAACTCGACTAGTCTGTAATATCATATGAAACTTACAGCGCCTTCTTTTCTTGGCCCAGCTTTAGGTACCTCGCCGTTTCTATAACCCAGCGCCACTGAATAGAAGGGTCTGAATCCTTCAGGAACTTTCAAGAGCAATCTATAATGCGTACTTTCCTCACCGTCAAAAACGAAAAGACCAAAATTAATCCAGCAAGCACCCAACCCAAGGGATTCTGCCGCAAGTAGCATGTTTTGGGTAGCTGCGGCACAATCTGCCAGCGAGCATGGGGTATGTTCGTCACCAGCAATAATCACTACTGTCGGAGCTCCATGAAATGCATTAAAGTCTTTATTATTGGCGAGATTCCTGAAGAATTCTAATTCGTGATTTTTGGCGACTTGCTTGGAGGCTTTACTGAGCGCTTCAAGAAGTGCTTTGTTCTGGACAACAATAAAATGCCAAGGCTGGTTGCCAATTCCGCTTGGAGCATATTGTCCGGCTTCAAGAATAGTTCGTAAATCTTCATAGTTGATTTGTTTTTCGGTAAAGCTTCTTATACTTCTCCGCCGTTTAATTGTTTCTATTGTCTCATTCATTCTTATACATCTCCTTCAAATCAACTTAGTTGTTGTCTAAGGCTTAACCTCGTACAATTTCCCCTCATTGAAGCAGAAAAAACTGCGTACCTCGGCATGCATGAAGTCAGTGAGTTTTAGGTTAGTGCCTGAGAAAGCACTTTCCTGCGTTGTGCATATAGTCTTTAATTGCTTCCTGCAGTGCATCAGCTGCTAAATTGGAACAATGCAGCTTAACTGGAGGAAGACCATCAAGCGCCTCAGCGACAACTTCATTTGAAATTTTCAGAGCTTCATTCAGTGTTTTGTGTTTTACCAATTCCGTTATCATACTGCTTGTGGCGATAGCGGCGCCACAGCCAAAAGTTTTAAACTTGGCATCGATAATAGTATCATTTTCAATGTCTAAATAAATCCTCATGATATCACCACATCTTGGATTGCCAACTTCTCCAATACCGCTGGCATTTTCTATTTCACCCACATTACGAGGATGTGTGAAATGATCCATTACTTTTTCACTGTACATATATATTATCTCCCTTCAACAAATTCATGCCTATGACATTGAGTGCACGGAGTATTGGCGGCCCACTTGGTGGTCGAGTTTAATGGCGACATACTTTGCAATCGTTCAACGATCGGTGGCAATACTTCTAAACAATAGTCGACATCCGCTGCTGAATTGTCACTGCCTAACGAAAGACGAAGAGAACCCTGCGCTGATTCGTGGGTAATCCCCATAGCCAATAATACATGAGAAGGGTCAAGGGACCCTGATGCGCAGGCCGATCCAGTAGAGGCCGCTATCCCCTTTATGTCAAGGTTTAAAAGCAGCGATTCCCCTTCAATATACGGAAAACAAAAATTAACATTGCCAGGTAACCGCATTTGGGCATGACCATTCAGTTTGCTATCAGGGATGTTATCTTGAATTCCTTTAATCAATTTGTCGCGTAGAGCTGTAACACGTGCAATTCGGTTCACCATTTCACGACCAGCGATTTCAGCGGCCTTCCCTAATCCAACAATATTTAGCACATTTTCCGTACCAGCTCTATGGTGATCCTCTTGAGGACCGCCATGTTGCAATGCGTTGATTTTCACCCCTTTGCGTATATAGATAGCGCCAACTCCCATGGGCCCATATAATTTATGTCCAGACAAACTGAGTAAATCAATATGATATTCATTCACATCAATGGGGCAACTCCCCACAGCTTGTACGGCATCCGTATGAAAGTATATATTCTTATCCATCGCTAATTGCCCAATTTCTTTTATCGGTTGAAACGTGCCCACTTCATTATTGGCAAACATTATGCTAATTAATATTGTTTTATCTGTAATGGCATTTCGTACATCCTCCGCGCGAACCCTTGCGTTTTTATCAACAGGTAGATAGGTAACATCGAAGCCTTGTTTTTCCAATTCTTCACAAGAACGAAGTACCGCATGATGCTCAATCGTCGTGGTAATGATGTGATTCCCTTTTTTGCGATTCGCCAGAGCGACCCCCTTCAAGGCAAGATTATCCGATTCAGTGCCGCCGCTGGTAAAAAACACCTCACCCTGATTCGCGCCAAGCAAAGCAGCTACGCTTTCTCTGGCTTCATCCACTGCTTTGCGAGCTTCGCGCCCGAAAAAATGAATGCTGTTTGGGTTGCCATATTTTTCTGCCACATACGCTGACATTACTTTTGCTACTTCTCTATCCATCGGCGTAGTCGCCGCATGATCAAAATAAATCCTTTCCATTACCACACATCTCCTTTTTCTATATTGGTCTGCTCTTTTTGACAATTTGGCCAGGCCTAGATAT
>DATMYT010000400.1:0-10291 GCA_035560855.1 Negativicutes bacterium
GGTAGAGAGAACCTATACTCCACTTAATGTTGCCGAGAACGATTACCTTACCAAAGCCGGATTTCCTGGCGAGTATCCCTTTACCCGCGGCATCCAGCCGACCATGTACCGGGGCCGACTCTGGACGATGCGGCAATACTCCGGTTTTGCATCCGCTGAGGAAACCAATGAGCGCTATAAGTATCTTTTGGGTCAGGGGCAGACCGGGCTTTCGGTGGCATTTGACCTGCCAACCCAGATTGGTTACGATTCGGATGATCCCATGTCTGCCGGCGAGGTGGGCAAGGTCGGCGTTGCCATCGATTCTCTTGCTGATATGGAAGCTGTGTTCGATGGAATTCCCGTGGATAAGGTAAGCGCATCCATGACCATCAATGGCCCGGCGGCTGTGCTGCTAGCCATGTATGTGGCGGTTGGAGAGAAAAGAGGCTTCACGCCGGAAATCCTGACCGGAACGATTCAGAACGACATTCTGAAAGAATATATTGCTCGCGGCACTTACATCTTCCCGCCCAAACCGTCGATGCGATTGTTCACGGATACCGTTGCCTATTGCTCGCAAAACATTCCCAAGTGGAATTTTATCAGTGTGGGCGCCTACCATATCCGTGAAGCCGGTTCGACCGCAGTGCAGGAAGTTGCTTTTGCCTTTGCCAACGCCATTGCCTATATCGAAGCAGCTCTCAAGACGGGATTGAACATTGATGATTTTGCCCCCAGCATTTCCTGGATTTTTTCCGCTGATACGGATATTTTCGAAGAAGTGGCCAAGTTCCGGGCGGCCCGGCGGTTGTGGGCCCGAATCATGAAAGAAAGGTTTGGCGCACACACAGCCAAATCGCAGATGCTCAGGTTCCATGTCCACACCGGTGGCAGCCTGTTGACGGCACAGCAACCTGACAACAACATCGTTCGCATCACATGGCAGGCATTGGCGGCTATTCTGGGCGGGACGCAGTCACTCGCGACCTGCGCCAAGGATGAAGCCATCGGGTTGCCGACGGAAGCTTCCGCCAACCTGGCATTGCGCACACAGCAATTGCTAGCCTATGAAAGCGGCGTTACGAAAACGGTTGATCCCTTGGGCGGCTCCTATTATGTGGAGAACCTGACGGACAAGATTGAAGCGGAGGCGATGGAGTATATCAAAAAAATAGATGCTATGGGCGGGGCGCTCGCCGCGATTGAACAAGGTTACATTCAGCAGGAGATGGGGTGCAGCGCCTATTTGCACCAGAAGGAGATCGAAAATAACGAGCGCATCGTAGTTGGGGTCAACAAATTTGTCCAGACCTCAACCGAAACGCCGGACTTTTTGAAGGTGGACCCGGTGGCGGGTGAGAAGCAATGCCGTCGATTGGACGAACTGAAGCGGAAGCGGGATAACGCTGCCGTTGCTCATTCGTTGAAAAATCTGCGGACGGCTGCGCTCGGAACAGACAACCTGATGCCGCACTTGATTGATGCAGTTAAGACCTATGCTACGCTCGGCGAAATCTGCGGCGTGCTTAGGGATGTCTTCGGTGAATACAAGGCCGATGTTCGGCTGTAAGAACGCGGCAAGCGCGAAAGAAAAACGTAACCCACGATGAATTTTTCCAAGCAAGATTTTTGATGAAATATGGGTGGAGCGTGAAAAAATGCGTGTTAATAGCATAAAAATGAAGCTATCGGCCACAATGGTCGCCATCGTTGTAATTTCGTTATTAATTGTGTCAGGGGTTAGTTATTTCTATGCCAGTCGGGCGCTGGAAAAAAGCACGAATGAAACGGCTCGCGCCATCAGCAGCGACTATGCTATGCGTATTCAAGCCGTAGTCAGGGAAAATAGCATGCGGCTCCAAGATAGCGCCAGCGATCCACGTTTGTATAGTACGGATCGGTTGGTAGTGCAGACCGCTACGGCTGACATTCAGAAGCGTATCGGGCAATTTGATTCTGTCCGGTTTGCCTGGCCGGATGGGAGCAGTATCAGCAACACCGGCAATTCGGCTGCGGTAAATAGCAGCGAATATTTCAAAGTGGTTTCAGAGACAAAAAAATTATATATTTCTGATCCGTCTATTGCCAGAAGCACAGGAAAACTGGCGGTTCTTATCGCCGTTCCGGTGATAAATAATGGCCAATTCACTGGAGTTATGGTTGCGGCCTATTCGTTGGATAAATTAGATCCGCTGGTTAAGGCTGTAAAATTTATGGAACACGGGTATGCTTTTCTTACGGACGATAATGGCCTGACCATTGCACATGCGCAACGCCCGGATTTTTCAGGCAAACTGAAAATGGATGCATCTGATGTTGATCCCGCTTTGAAGTTGCCGGAAAAAAAGATTGACGCCAAACTGGTCGAAATGATCGATGCGACGGCTAAAAAAGGCGCGGTAACAAGTGGCGATTACGTGTTCGGCGGGCAACGTCAACTAACCGTTACCTCGCCAATTGATTTGATGGAAGGGCAGCGATGGGTTTTGGCAGTCACTACTTCTTATGAAGAAGCAACTGCGGCAACTCGATCGATAGCGCAAACGATGTTGGCGCTATCCCTCTTGTTTTTGGTTTTAGCTATCGTTATATCCGTTCTATACGGTATTCGTTTCACGAAGCCGATTATTCGATTGGCTGAAGCAGCAAAACTAGTGGCCGATGGCAATTTAAAGAAGACAGATTCCGGCATACGCAGCAAAGATGAACTAGGCGATTTGGCGCGCAGTTTTGTGCAGCTAACGGATAACCTTCGTGAGATTGTAGGCAAGGTTCAGGAAAAAACCGAACAGGTAGCTGCCTCCAGCGAAGAACTAACCGCAAATGCCGGACAGTCGGCCCAGGTGTCCACGCAGGTTGCTACCGCCATAACGAGTGTAGCGGAGGGAACAACGCGACAAGTTGCTTCTATTGAACAGGCGGCCAGTGCGGTGGGGAATATATCGCAATCCATTCAGTCGGTGGCTACGACGACCAATAATGTTACTGCGGAAGCCGAAAAAACAGCGAACGTTACTGCTGAAGGCGGTAAAGCCGTTGAAGCTGCCGTAACGCAGATGAGCAATATTGCGCAGGGATCGCGGCAGGCCCAGGAAGCGGTTACTGCGTTGGCGCACAGTTCGGAACAGATACGAAATATTGTTACGGTGATCGCTAACATTGCAAGCCAAACCAACCTGTTGGCGCTCAACGCCGCCATTGAGGCAGCTCGGGCGGGTGAAGCGGGCCGGGGCTTTGCGGTTGTAGCGGAAGAGGTTCGCAAATTGGCGGAACAATCCCAGGATGCCGCCAAACAAATTGCCGAGTTGATTGGCGCCAATACGGATAGTATCAATAAAGCCGTTTCCGCGATGGAAACCGGGGCGAGGGATGTAACTTCCGGCATTGAAATCGTAAATACTGCCGGGAAAAATTTCAAACAAATTGCGGAATCTGTCAATAATATGACTGGTTCGGTTCGGGAAATTTCGACAGCGATGGCGCAAATGAAGAGTGGCGGCGAAGAAATTGTCGTTGCCGTAAACAATATCGGAGAGGTGAGCAAGCAAACGGCGGCCCAGACCCAGACAGTGTCGGCGTCTACGGAAGAACAGTCGGCGGCCATGGAAGAAATTTCCGCATCGAGTGAGGCTCTGGCCAAACTGGCTGAGGAATTGCAAGAGGCGGTAAGCAAGTTCAAGCTGTAACATAGCGAAGGATTCGTTTAAAACTATACTAAAAGAGCAGCAAAGTCCTTTAGAGGACCAGCTGCTCTTTTTTATAGATGGCATTCATTATGCCCGCCGTTTTAGAGTTTCCAAGCCATCAGCACTTCGGTTCCTTCATTGTTGTAGGCCATTCGGTTGGACAAGGAAAGCATCAGCGGTATTCCACGCCCCATCGCAGCATCCTCGCCAAAAGAGAACATTTCCTCGGGATGGGTTCGTAACCGTCGTAATATTGCGTTGCCTGCAAAACCCATACGGGAAGTCTTTACTCGCACAATAAGCCGCTTGCCGATTTTATTGAAACGAAGGCGAGCTTTGTGCTGACGCGACACCCCGTCCCGACATTCCAACGCATTGGCCAACGCTTCATTCACAGCGACTTCTTGGAGTGAGTGCGGCAGCCCTGTTATTTCTGCCAACGTTTTCGTTACCTCGTTTTTAAACCTTTGGTAATCGCAATAGCCGTTGAAGCGGAGCACCCGGGGCCATCCGTCTTGCCTGAGCGCCGACTGCGGCAGCGAACGCACATGGATGCAGACCGCCGTGGCATCATCCCGGCGAACCGCTGATTCTGATAATGTTCGTAATAGGCCGACCATCTCCGAAAACCGTTCCAAGGGCAACGCTGGTTTCTCGTTCAGCAGATCGGAGATGCCATCCGTCATAAAATAGAACGAGTCACCGACATCAAGCTGCAACGTATAGGTGTCAAAGGCTTCGCCATCACGTATTCCGAGGCACATGCCGGGATATGTCAGTACTCCCTGGTTCGTTTTTGTTGCCACCCACACTTTGGAAATGCCGGCGCACACACATTGCAACTGTCGAGACTGCAAGTCAAATTCAAAGCCCATTGCTCCCGCGAAGGTGCCCTCGTCAAAACACGAGCCTACCCGATTGTTGAGCCAACGCATCGCTTCGGCAAGCGGCAGGTCCGTTTCATTGACTTCTCGGATCAAGGCGTGCAGAGACGCCGTATTCAGCGCCGTGCCCAGTCCGTGCCCGGTTGCGTCGGCGAGAAATCCACGCAGCAGGGTGCCATCGTAGCGCCAGCTAAGGAAATATAGATCGCCGCCGACATAGCCGAAGGGTTGAAAGATCGTAGCAATTTCAAGATAGTCTGACGGTTCGGGTACCGACAGCAGCGCGGCTTGGACGCGTGAAGCCAACTGGGCGTCACGCACCATCTCTTTTTCACGACGTACCCGCTCGGTAATATCCATTCCTTGCGCGAGGAACGCTGCTAACGTCACACCGTCTTCGGCATAGATATCCGCAACATTCCAGAGGGCTACCCGCATTTCCCCGTTTTTGCGGCGAAAAGGAATTTCCGCTGATTCCCATTTTACTCCACCGCGGAACTGCTCCATCAAAGTCACGACTTCGGCCCAACTGTCTTCTGAAAACAACACGGAGACTGGCTTGCCGATTACTTCGCTTGCCGCGTATCCGGATAGAACCTCAAACGCCTTATTGAAACGAGTGATGATAAACTCAGGAGTCCAGATAATGATTGGCGCATTGGCGTATTCGATTACAATATGCAGCAATTTACTTACACTAGTCGCCTCGGCTCTTGCTTGTTCCCGGTCATCACAGGCCCGACCCAAAGCATCTGCAGTTAAGAACCTTTCGACAATGGTCGCAGCAGTACTGGCGAAAAGCTCCAATGCCTTAGTTTGCCCCAGGGAGAACTTGTTTTTCTTCTGCGAATTGACATTGATTACCCCTACAACTTTGCCGCCAACAATCATCGGCATCGAAACAGCCGACTTGATATCTTTGCGTGGCTTTATGGGAATAAACCTGGAGTCATGAACTTCCCCTTCCAATCGAACCGGCTCCTGATTGCGAGCTACCCAGCCTGCGATTCCCTGATCAATCGACACTTTTTGCCCCAGCAGTTCTTCCCGTCCTTTACCTCGCACTAATGCCACACACAGTTCTTTTTTCTCTTCCACGGGTAACATGATCGATAATTCTTCTGCCCCGCATTGCTCCAACACCGCATCGGACAGTTTATACAATATAGTCTTTAAATCGAGTCCGAACGACATAACTCGGCTTAATTCCAACAATGAAATTGTTTCGCGCAACTGCAAGTTTTCTTTTCGTAACCGGCTTACTTCCATTGCTCTTGCAAGTACCGGCAGCAACGAATTAAGTTTGAACGGTTTTAATATATAATCCAATGCGCCGGACTTCATGGCTTCCACTGCGGTATTGACCGTTCCTTGTCCGGTCATGACAATGCTTAAAAGTTCCGGGTTTATCTTTAACGCTTCTTTCAGCAAGGTAACCCCATCCATTTCGGGCATCATTAAATCGGTGATAAGGATATCGAAAACTTGTTCTTGTATGCAGGTCAAGGCTTCGGGCGGAGACGTAAATCCCAAGACGCTATAGCCATGTCCGATCAATAAATCCGACAGGGCCTGCATCAGTTCCTTTTCGTCATCCACGAGGATGATACGTCCTGCAATCATAATATCGCTCACCTCGCTATTGGTAAGAATCCGGCTCCAGCTGCGTATGGTTATAGCTGCTCGTAACAGGTAGGAGTATGGAAATGATCGTTCCTTTATTCAACTCACTGGCAATGTTCAGTGAGCCATGATGCCCATGGACAATACGGCGGCAGATGGAAAGACCCAATCCGGTACCTTTGCCCTCGCCTTTAGTAGAGAAAAAAGGCTCCATTACTTTCGACAGGTTTTCTGGCGCAATTCCACAACCCGTATCGCTAATTTCAACTAAAATTGACTCTCCGCAGGTGTCGCCATTGCTTATGGATACAGTTAAAACGCCGCTATTGTTCATGGCATCGCTGGCGTTGGTGAATAAATTCAAGAAAACCTGTCGTAACTGCTGCCGATCCGCATGTATATAGGGAGTCTTGATTGCGATGTCGCGTTCGACCTTGATGTTTTTTTTGCGCAAATGGTAAGAAACCAGCTCCAATGATCGTTCAATTTCTTCACGCAAATCAACTGTGGAAAATTCAATAGTGTGAATGCGGCTGAAATCAAGCAAGTTTTTTACTAAATGCGCCATTCGTTCTACTTCTTGCGTAATAATGGCCAGGGTCTTAGAGGTCGGATCGTTACTTGGAATTTGCTCCATTAATCCTTCAAGTCGCAAACTGATTGTTGTTAGCGGGTTGTTTAACTCATGTGCGATACTGGCCGAAAGTTCTCCCATGGTTGCCATCTTGGCGACCTGCCAGACTTGCTGGCTCATATTGCTAATTTCCTCGTTTTTTTTCTCCAGCTCCAGAGTCAGTGCAATAATTCCCCGGTTTGTTTCATCCAGTTCCTGCCGATAATTCTCGCTACGTTCCAAAGCCTCTTTGAGATTCTCAGGGGAACCTTTATCGAGCATATCGACCACCTCGCTTATTTCTTCGTTCGAACAACAACTACGGTTGCATCGTCCTCTTTTGCCAAGCGATGCAACAATGTTGCGGCAACTCGATTTATTTCCATATCAGCCAGTTCCGGAAAATCGGACCAACGCCAATTGGTCCGTAAACCATCCGAATGCATTACCAAAATCATTTCAGGGTCCCAAATATGTGAAGATAGTACTGGTTTGGGCGCATTAACGCCTACGACGCCACGACGCACAATAATCGGTATGGGATAAGGATTTCCAAAGAATTTGCATTCAATATTGCCGACACTGGCATGGGTAAATTTTATGATAGGAGGTTTCTGAGCAGGGAGGATGTCCCAGGTAAAACGCACAATCGCCAACACGACGCCCCGCGTGCCGCTGCAGCTAATTCCTGTTCCGCTAAAAACTGCGTCCAATGGCTGATCATAATGTTTTTCAATATATTCCCGAGCCGTCCATGCCGCCTGTCTGGCATATTCACCATGTCCCAATCCGTCAATTACGGCAATGGTCACTGATGTTGCTGCATTCTTAATCAAAAAGGCATCGCCATTGACTTCCGCCAGAGGGTGGTTGCGGGTGGCCGCTCCCAGTTCCAGCGGGCAGTGCAAAACGGTGAGATAGTCTTTGCAACGCACATAACGAACGCAAATGATTTTCGTTCCGCGCCCGTCTGCAAGGGGAGAAATAATTTCCTGCTTGTCCATTAAACGATTGATTGCGCCCAAACCGACTCCCAAACTATTGGAGGAAGAGAAACCATCTGTCACGGCTTTGGCAATATCTGCGATGCCGGGACCGTCATCCACCGATTCGATTTTAATTCCTTTTTGACCATTGTCAGACAAGGGAGTCACGAGGATGAAGCCCCCGCCTGCGTGTTTTACTAAATTGGTGCCCAATTCACTGATGACGATGGCAATCTCGTCCCGTTCCTGCGGGCCAAAGGCGAGCTCGGTTGCTACTTGTTCAGCCAACAGTTTAGCGTTCCTGAGATCCCATTGGCTTCGAACTTCGACGCTGTTGACTGTTGGAGTTTCCATATTAACTTCGCCTGTTCCATTTTTTTATCGTAACAGTCGTTCCTTTTCCTACCGCTGAAACTATTTCCATCTCATCAACCAAGCGGCGGCTCCCGGGCAGACCCATCCCCAAGCCTTTGCTGGTCGTATATCCCTCCTGCATTGCCTGTCCAATATCCGGAATGCCCGGTCCCTGATCAACAAATACCAGCTCGATGCCTTGACAACTGGGAGTGTCAATGACGTTCCAGCGCATGACTCCGGATTCGGCGTATAAAAAGATATTGCGCGCTAACTCCGATGCTGCAGTGACTACCCTGGTTGTATCCGTCAGTCCCATTCCGAGAAGCTTCGTTATTTTTCGAACTGTTTGTCTTACCACGATAACGTCACTTTCGCGGCCGATGGAGAGCTCTCCCTGCCGATCATCCATCAGTGTCACCTCCACTGCAGGCTTTCGCTGATCATATCCAAAGCGCGGTCAACATTCAATGCTGTTTCGGCATTGCCAATTGAAAGTCCCAGTTGGGTCGTGGTAATGGCGACGCTTGGTCGCATTCCGGCAATTACGGTTTTCCCGCCCATGAGAATTACCATCTGTACGGTTTCGCTCAAAACACGGGCAAAATATGAATCGAGAGTCTCCACCGCAGAAATATCCAAAACAACGCCCTTAGCCCGAAACTGCTCCATTGACATCAGAACTTTTTCCTGCAAAAAGGCCATAGCGGTATCGTCAGGATCGGGAGGCACTGTAACCATCAATACATCGCGAACTTTGATGACCGAAATGTTGTCATTTTCCATCGCTTTATCCTCCGTTACAGATTGCTAAATATCTTTGTTCACCACGCGCAGCCCCATCAAGTCCATGGCGAAAATCAGACCTGAGGCCATGGAGGAACGTGTGTTGACGTTGGACAGATTGATGCCGAGATGAACTAATGTTTGTGCAATGGCGGGCCGAATACCGGTTAGAATGACCTGCGCGCCCAGCAATTGAACAGCTTTTATTGTTTCGATCAGATGCTGGGCTGTTTGAGTATCAATCGCCGGCACACCGGTAACATCAATGAGGGCTACGCTGGAATTGGTTTCAACTATTCTCTGCAACAAGCGTTCCATCAATTGCTGGGTCCGCTGGCTGTCAAGAGTCCCGATTAATGGAACGGACACAATTCCTTCCCATAGCTGCACGACCGGGATGGAAACTTCCAGAATTTCTCTTGCCTGCCGCGAAACAATTTCTTCCGCTCGTCTGCGCTCTTCGATTTCGGTTTTTAATGCTTGGTTCAAATTTTCCAGTTTTATGGACCGTTCTTCCAAACTTTTTTCGGCTGCTTTCCGCTCGGTAACATCTCGTGCCAGTTTGAAAGCTCGCTTTATTCCGCCACCCTCTATCGTGGCGCCGCTGACCTCGACAGGCGTTGTATGTCCTTTGCCGTCCACAAAATCAAGCGTAATGTTCTTGATGCGTCCGTCAGTAAAGCATTTGTTTATGGCTGCCAGATGTTTTTCCCGGTCATAATCAGCTGTCCATTGGGTTGCTTTTTTTCCCATGATCTCGGTAAGCGCAGTTGCGCCGGAAAGTCGGATATACTCCGGATTGGCGTCAAGAATGGTTCCAACTTGGTCTATGATCGCAAACCCGGTATCCGTGGTTTCGATCAATGTCCGGTATTTCGCTTCGCTTTCTTCCATACGAATTTGAGCGAGCTTGCTGCTAGTAATGTCTGTAAAAACGCCCAGCAGGCCAATTGTCTTGCCAGCGGCGTCTTTGACCGGAGTTTTGATGGTTCGGATAAATGCTTCCTGGCCGTCTTGGACATAACGTTCTTCAATTTGCTCGATTTTGCCATGTTGCATGATTCGACGATCATCGGCGATGTACTTTTCCGCCAAATCTTTGCGGTAAAATTCATGATCGTTTTTTCCCACGATGTCAGCTGCCGCTAGCTTTAAGTCTTTTGCGTATGAGTCATTACACCAGATGTACACGGAGTTCGGGTCTTTGTAAAATATTTTCATTGGCATGTTATCCATCAACAGTTGGTACAGGGTTTCTGCCGAAGTTTTCCCCAAGCCTGAGTTTTTGCCCATGATCGTCCCTCCCAATTATTGATTTTGATAGCTGCGTGTCTTCATAATATTTACATTCCTACTTTAAACCATTCAATAGTATTC
>DATMYT010000401.1:0-4162 GCA_035560855.1 Negativicutes bacterium
ATGCTGAGAATCGCCCCCGCCGTATAGGCGCCAATCCCCGGCAGTGACAGCACCGCTTCATGCGAATCCGGCACCTGCCCCCCATAGCGCTCCACTACTTCCCGCACGCCTTGCTGCAGGTTGCGGGCCCGTGAGTAGTAGCCAAGTCCCTGCCATACCGACAACAGTTCGTCTTCGCCTGCGGCTGATAGCGCCGGCATATCCGGAAATCGCTGCAAAAAGCGCTGATAATAGGGAATGACCGTTTCCACCCGCGTTTGCTGCAACATGATTTCCGATACCCAAATCCGGTATGGGTCCGTTTCCCTACGCCACGGCAAATCCCGCCGCACACGGTCGTACCACTCGAGCAGGCCGTCAGTCAACAATTCAAAATTCATCTGCCGGTCCGGGCAAGTCTTTCCGTCAGCCGCAGCTTGGGTCGAAATGAAGTTTCCGGTTTCTGATCGTCTCCCTGCCTTTTCCCCCGCCGGGCCGACTCCACCGCAACGCTGAACAACAAGCCCATGGCCCAAATATTTACAAATAAAGCCGAACCGCCATAACTAAAAAACGGCATTGGCACGCCGGTAACCGGTAACAAGCTCAGTACCATGGCAATATTGCCTATCGCTTGTCCCACAATCATAAACACAATTCCAATCGCCAGAATGCGGCCCCGTCCATCCGTCGACTCCATCGCAATCCGGATTCCATAGCAGGCCATCGCCCCAATCAGCAACAAAACAAGCACCGCGCCGAGAAATCCGGTTTCCTGCGACCAGATGGCAAAAGCAAAATCCGTGTGAGCCTCCGGCAAATAGTAAAATTTACTCGCGCCCATACCCAGGCCGGTTCCCCGCATTCCGCCCGATCCGATCGCCAATAAGGATTGCAGCGGCTGATAACCACTGGTCTGGGAATAACTTTCCGGATTAAACCAGGCCAAAATGCGTTCAGCTCGATAAGCGGCGCGATATATGAGTAGCAGGACGCCGCCGCCGCCGAATACAAGTAGCATGACTTTTTCTCTAAAAGGGATGCCTGCCACCAAATAAGGGACCAAACACATCGCAATAATGATCATACCGGTACCCATGTCCGGCTGGATGGTCACTAGCGCCGCCATCGCGCCGGTAATCAGGAGCGGGTAAGAAAACAACGAAACGGACCGGCGATCCAGTCGCGGTCCGATATATGCCGCAGCCAACAGTACACCTGTCAGCTTCGCCAACTCTGACGGCTGAAATGTGGTAAGGCCGCCGACAGCCAGCCATCTGCGCGCGCCATTGGCTTCGACTCCAATGCAAACAACAGCGATCAGTAGCGCTATCGTCGCAATCGACCAAATCGAAACCCGCTTAAGAAACCAATGATACCCTTTCCTAATGATAAAGGCCATGCCCGCCAGTCCAATGACCGTGGCTGCAAAATGCCGCTTCAAAAAATACAAGCTGTCGCCGAGCAGTTGTGAGCCTAAAACAAAGCTCGCGCTAAACACATTGATCGTTCCGACTAAAAACAGCAGGATCGTTACAAAAACCAAACCCTCAAGCGGGCTTGCCCAAATCCGCGGCCAAAACCCGACTTGGGCCGGCGTCTCTGTCTCAGCCAATTTCCTTTGCCTCCTCGGATGATGCGCCAAATTTTGCTTTACAGTAATGAACCGGCAATCCGGCGGCGGAGAATTTCGCCTCGTATTCCGTCATGATTCGCGGAGTTTGCTCGCTCTCGCGATGATAATCATACGATACCTTCAGCAGTTCCATGCCGACCGCCCGAAAAGTCTCCAGCGAATAGTCAAACAGATCCCGGTTATCCGTCTTCATGCGGATAACGCCGGTAGGCGACAGCACCTGACGATACAAATACAGAAAGGTTTCATGCGTCAGCCTTCTTTTATCATGCCGGTTTTTCGGCCATGGATCGCAAAAGTGGATATATAAGCCATCAATCTCGCCCGGCCCGAACATTTGCGCCAGGAATTGCACATCACCCAGAATAAACTTTAGATTGGTCAGCCCCATGTCCAGGGTTTGTTTTACCGCCTGCACCATAATTCCAGGTTCCTTCTCCAAGCCGATGAAACAAATCTCGGGATGGCTTTGAGCCATTTCCCGTAAAAACTGTCCTTTACCGGTTCCTACTTCGACATACAGCGGGCCTGACGTCGAGAAACGCTTTTTCCATTCACCTTTGCCGGTAAACGTCTCATCAAAAACAACCACTGTGTCGGAAAATACCCGGAGGGTTTCCACCATTCCGGGTCTCCTTCGCAAACGTCCCATTCTAAGGGATACACCTACTTTCGATTTCGTTCCAGACCGTACTTTTCCAGATACCGATACAACGTTACCCGGCTGACTTCCAGATTGGCTGCCAATCGGCTGATATTGCCGCCGCAGGCCTTCCATGCCTCCACAAATACGCTCTGATCCCTTTTCCAAGCTTTGCCCCAACCGCTGCCACCCGGCAACACCAGATCGGTCGGTTGAATCACTGAGCTGTGCGCCAAAAAGAATCCCTGTTCCAGCACACCCTGCAATTGTTTCACATTGCCGGGCCAGTCATAGTTTGTCAACAAAGCGACAGCTCCTGCGGACAGCCGCTTGGCTTCCGTAGGATGCTGGTCCGATAATTCCCTCAAAATGTCCGCGGCGATCACCGGAATATCCGTCTGACGATGCCGCAAAGACGGGGTTCGGATCACCGATTGCGCCACGAGAATATAAAGTTCTTCTGCAAAGAGATCTTTGGCAACCATTTTTTTGGGATCCACATCGGCTGCAGAAATAATCCGGACATCTTTTTCCCGTTTCAGAGCTGCCGCCAGCTCACGGCCTAACGCAACAGGCATTTTATCAATTTCGTCGATAAACAGTGTGCCGCCGCGGGCCAATTCGATTTTCCCCGGTACAGAGGCATCCTCAGATCCCTGTTGCCCAAACAGTTCCTGTGGCAGCAGTTCCGGCGGCGTATCCCCGCAACGAATTGTAATCAGCGGTCCTGCAGCATGAGGGCCGGCCTGGTGTATACCATGCGCCAGCCGTTGTTTGCCGGTTCCAGGCTCGCCAATAATCAGCAGGTTTTCCAAATGCTTTGCGCAGCGGGCGGCCTTGTCTTTCATCGCCGAAAAGCGCGGCGCATCTCCCACCAGGCTGGCCAGACTGTATCGCGCCTTGTACTGGGAAGCATACGCCAACAAGGTTTTCATATCCTCAATCGACGCCGACACCACCGTCGCGTTGTGTACTTCGCCGTCGCGATAGTTGGGCCAGATGCTGGCAATGTCCTCATACGTTTTGTTCCCGACAATCCAGACAAATTCACGATTGTGGGAAGGAATGCCCAAAAACGCCTTGGGGATCTGGGTGTGGCGATAATTGAGCACCATATCATTCAAATCAAGCCGTTGTTCCATGCTATGATTGCGTTTTATTCCTCGGACCAAGCGGTCGGTGCCCACTCGGTTCGAGTATACCACTTCACCATCAGGCGCCACTTGATAAATAACCATAGGAACTTTGTCCAAAATGCCTTCGCGTTCCGCAATTTTTTCTTCGAGAATCAACGCCTGTTCCAGCGACTGTTTCAGCGAAAGCAGCACAGCCATCATTGCATCCATCGAGAGGTGGTGGTTTTCCGTTCCTTCCATCACCACCATGGATAAAAGATAGCGAATCTCCCCCTCCACAATAATGGGCGCTGTCGCCGCATCCGAATCATGGCACTCTTCGATCCAGATTTCCGGCCCAAACAAAATAAACGGCGAACGATGAGCCAGTGCGATACTGATGCTGGAAGCGCCGATATCCTTTTCTCCCAGACGGGCGCCTTCCAATTCTCCTGGGTTTCGCTGATAGAACGACATCGTGTAGCTCTTCAAAACATAGGAATCATGATCCAGCAACAAGATGCTAATATTGTTGTGACTGAGAAACTCACGAATACTTTCATAGAGCCCATCAAGGTGGCGAATCACCGTGCGTTCCGCAGCCAGTCTTTCACCTCGCTCCCTCTCCGTCAACCGCACAAATGCCCCAAAAGCTTTGGCGGAAACTCCAGCGGCGCGACTTCTTTGCCACGCTTCTGCAACCCACGGGTGTACATTAGGGTCTATCTCTCCCTGCGTCATGAATTTTTGATAATATGTGCGCAACTTTTCCCGGGTTCGCTGCTCGCG
>DATMYT010000402.1:0-5847 GCA_035560855.1 Negativicutes bacterium
GGTATATCCATTTTGGATGCAGAAACACTTCCATTTCCAGCCGCTCCCGCATCCAGCAAAATGTGCAGACAAGTTTCCCCGATACATTTTTCTGCCGGCCATTCCTGAGGTGAGCCTTCCAGTCCAAACAAATGTCGAGCCCAGTCCAGCCACCCTGAAGCATTACGCAGATTTTTTTCCGTCTTGGGATTATTTACAACCGCCGAAAGGATGATATGCCGCTGGGCCCGGGTCATTGCCACATAGAGCACCCGTTTCAATTCGGCTCTCTCCATCGCATGATCCTGACGGGCAATTCGCCGAAACCTCCCCGACTCGGCGAGCTTTCCCCGACTATCCGGCACTTTCATTCCCATGCCCAGCCCCCGCACAAACACGGTCATACGAGCCCTGGAAAGAAACTTTCGCTGCAGGTCCGGCACGATAACAACCGGAAATTCCAGGCCTTTGGATTTGTGAATCGTCATAATTCGGACCGTATCCCCAGCCTCGCTGTCGATTTCCGCTTCCCCTTCATTCCCTGCCCGGCGCTCCACATACGTCAAAAATTCTGAAATTCCGCCGTTCTCCGCCACCATAAAGGTGTGCGCCATATCCAGAAGCTTCATCAGATTGGCGTATCGACGAACGCCCATGAACTGGGTCAACTGCAACGCATCAAAGCCAGTTGCTTCGAAGGTTTCCCGCATAAGCTGCGCGGGCGATAAAAAGCCACGCCGTTCCAACCATCTCTCCAGTAATATCCGTGCCTGCGAGGCAGCAGCAACATCCGTCGCATCAAGCCCTTCAATCTGTGCCGCGCAGGCTAGCCCTGACCACAAGCCCTCCGCACCGCCACGGTGTAGCCGCAGCAATGCTTCGTCGGACAGTCCGAAGAAAGGGGAGCGGAGCACGCCAAATAAAGCCGCCTCATTCAATGGATTACATAGGAACCGCAATAGGCCGAGAACGTCGGCGATCTCCTGCCTGTCGGCAAACCCGCGGCTACCGGCGACATAGTAAGGAATCCCCGCCTTTGCAAAGGCCGCCTCATATGCCGAAACATTGCTAAATGCCCGGAGCAACAACGCAACATCCTTATACTGAACCGTCTGTCCCGTTTCCGTCACCAGCGTCTGGATGCGCCGGGCAATCATCTCCGCTTCCCGATCACGAGCGTCGGCACCAGCCATCGATTCGGAATCCAGCACCCACAGATCAACCCTTGCCTGTCCTTCTTCGCCCTGATCGCTCTGCAGATCCCGGTATTCCACAGTATCAGCGCCATCCGCCTCCTCTTCGCAAACCGGCGCAGGCATCAGTTCCGCAAAAAAATCGTTGAATGCCGCTACCAACTGACGATGGGACCGAAAATTATCCAGCAATTCAATGACTTGCCCTCCACTGCGACAGACGTCCTCTTGTATGCGGGAAAACACTCGGGCATCAGCTCCCCGAAAGCGGTAAATCGACTGTTTTCCATCGCCAACCGCAAACAGCGTTCGGCGGCAAAGTTTTTCCGCGTCGCCTCCGGCCAACAGATAGATGATTCGACGTTGTCGCCCGTTGATATCCTGGCATTCGTCAACCATCAGAAACCGAATGCGCCGGTTGTAACGTTCACAAACGTCCGGATGACCCAGCAGCAGTTTTTCCGTCTCTTTTTCCAGATCATCATATGTGAGCGTTCGACGGACCCGTTTAGCGCGCGACCACTCGCCCCCCACAGCACAAAACCACTCGCACACATCCGGTACAAGCCGTTGAACCGTTTTGTCCAGCAGCGCGCCCTTCAAGGCTTCTGCAGCCGTTTTTCGGTTTTGCAGCGCCTCCCGTAAATCTGCGCCGCCGCGCATGCCTTTGAAAGGAGCCTCTAACTCATCCAATATCAATGGTTCTTCCCTTGAGCTGTCAATCTGTCGGTCAATTTCCTGCCACTGGCTCTGTAGCGCAAGTAGCTTTTCTTGCGTAGCCGACATCTTACCGCCCGGTGAAACAAGCTCAAAAAGTTCCTGATATGTCTGTTTCAGGCGATAACGACTTCTTTCCTCCTCTCCGGATGCGTCGGGCCACAGTTCTTTCGCCAAATCTGGTCCGATCACCCCCTCATCCAGCACCGCATCAAACAACGATCGAAAATCCGCTCTGACCTGCGCTGGAGAATAAACTTCAAGCAGCCGGAGCAACCACCCCGCATTGCTTTTAGCTGCATTTTCCAGCGTTTTCCGCCATATTTCATCCAGCAGGGAAGATTCGTCAATCTCTTCCATCAGTCCAAAATCGGGATCAATCCCGGCCTCAGCCGGATTTTCCCGCAAAATTCGGCTGCACAGAGAATGAATGGTCGAAATATTGACCGCGTCGAGTTTGTGCGCCACCGTACGCCACCGAGTCCAAGCTTCTGTTCCTTCCGTTTCCAAAACCAGTTCATTTACCCTGGCTCGTATCCGCTCTTTCATCTCTTTGGCTGCCTTGCGAGTAAAAGTAATGGCAACAATTCCGTCTGTATCGGCGGCGCCCGTCTTTAGAATATGAATGTATCGCTCCACCAGAACCCTCGTTTTCCCAGCGCCCGCACCTGCCTTCACCAGGAGATTTTGGTCCAGTGTTTCAATTGCGTTCCTTTGTCCCGGCGTAAAATCACTCATCTACTGTTTCCTCCGTCCCTTCGCCATCCGCTTCCGAATTTCTGCGGCAAAAAGTTCGGGCCATGCAGTAGGATGGGCAAGCACCCACCGGTTGCGTCGGAAACTTCCCGCTTCGGATCCCCGACACATACTGGGTGACATATTGTTTCGCAGCGTCAAGCAACTCATCCCTCGTTGTTTTTCCGCCGGGAAGCTTCAGTTCAGGCGTCGTCGTGCCTACCGGCAAATATACGCCCTCCCCGCTCTGCTCCCCGTTTTTATACATCAACTCTCCCACAGCCATCATATAAACTGGGACCTGTAGGCGCAGACCCTGCTCAACCTGTTTCCGCGCCGGCGGTTTGCCAGTCTTGTAATCGATAATTCGGTATAGACTCCCGCCTGTGTCGATACGATCCACCTTTCCCTGCAGCTCAATGGGGACTTCGTTTTCGTTTCCTGCAAGCATCAGCGGGTATTCGGTCGATGCCGGATCACACCCAGAGCGCGCCGTTGTGCCAAAAGCCCATTCGAAGAAACACGGAACCAGTTCCGTCCCGGCCTGTCGCTCCAGCTCCCCAACCAACCAGCTGCGTAGCGCTGTCTCCCATCGTGGTTTTTCGAACTGCCACCAAACATCCGGAACAACTTTGCCCTGATGCTCGCGCTTGTATACAGCGGTTGCGAGCAAACGCGCCAGCTCCTGTACATAGACTTCAACGGCTTTTGGGTCCAGTTTCTTGCCGCGGTAACGGCCAAGAAACGCGGCCAAAACTTCATGCCACACCGAGCCGGAAGACAATGCATCAAAGCCTTCCTGCGCTGCATCCCATTCCGAAAGTTTCATCACTTCGGTTACAAAATAAGCAAAAGGACAAACCGCATATTGTTCCAATGACGACGGACTAAACCGCGAAGTGCCTATAAGCGAGGGATCGACCAGTCCAGCATGGGAACCGGTTCGTTCCGCTTCTATCGTCGCCTTTTTTTCGAAACCGTCCGGCATCAGGGAGCGCAATGAAGAATACATCTTATCCCACACCGCTGGATGTTCCGGCTGCCTCCATACATGATACAGCGTCGCCTGCAGCAATTCTCGCTGGCTCCAGGCCTCATCCAGCCTATCTGCCACCACTTGATGGGGGCCGAACGTTTCCGTCTTGATCGCATCCGAAGCAAATAACCGTGTCACTTCCGACAAGAAACGGGAAGGCAGCGTCTCGCTATCCGTCAATGCACTGAACACCAGTTGCTCAGTGGCCATTCCTGCCGCCAGTGAAAAGGAAAAATCCTCCGATGCCGTGCGATCTTCCGAAGTGGACAGGAAAACGCCAGCTTCCCTTAGCGTTCGCCGTTCCCGATCACTATACAGCCAACTTTCCCTAGGCGGCGCAGGAAATTCACCTTCCGCCAATCCCAGCACAAAAACTGCCCGGAAGTTCATGCCACTGGCTGTTTCTGGCGTAACCACCTGAACCCCAGTATCATGTCGTTCTGTGAGACTAATGCTCGTATCCTCCAGCATGCGTCGCAAAACATCCGCAAATTCCCCAACCCCGACTATTTCCCCCGTTTGCCGTAACAGCCCGGTAAGCCGTTCCATTTGATCCGCAATTTCCTGCAACGCCTGAAGACTCTGCATTTCTGCCCGAACTTCAAAAAGAGAAAGCGTCCCGCAGCCGCGACGACGTCCCAAGGCTTCCGGCACGTCAAGCCAGGAAAGCAAACCGCGCAACAAGTCGGCCCACTTCGTCCAAGGCGCAGCGCCGGACCATTCCTGCGCCCGTCGCCGCAATTCTTCCCAGCCCAGGCGCCACACCTCTCCGGCTTCCTCACTTGGTGTTTGCCGCTCCAGCGCAGCCTTCCAGTCCTCCCAGTCCCGTATGACTTCGTCCAACAGACATTTTTCCAGCTGATCGACGTCCCAACCCAATTTGTCCCGTACATAGGGAGATTTCAAGACAGCGAGTACACCAGCGCGACTCCCTCGGTCCTGCAACATATCCAGCCATGAGAATACCAACCGGGGCAAGGCTCGCTCCATCACCGGCATGGACTCGGTCTTGTCCACTGGAATCCCACGATCGTCAAATATCGGGCGCAATCGAAAATAAGCAGATGGATCATTGATCACGACCGCAACTTCATGTGGACTTAGCGCTCCTTGCAACAACATATTTTTTATACGATCAGCCGTCACGGACAGCTCTTTCGAGCGGTTGGGCAAGCATTGAAGCTTGATTCCGGCAGCCTCTTGCATTTGCACTGGTCGGTCGCTAAAAAGTTCCCTCCGCAGATGATCCAACGCGGGAGAGACGTCGTTGTTTGCAGCATAAAACTCCGGCCGGAAATTCATCCCGACAAGAGCCTGATACACCGGCTCCACAGCGCGAAAAACGCTGGGTCGGTTTTTCTCGAAGCAGATGCCTATCTCCATCGACGCACGCCGCTTCAACCCCTCGACGAGTTGAAGGCGTAAGGGTGACAGCACCGAGAATTCCGCCATGAAAATATTCTCAAAAGGCAAAGCCCGTTCCTCGCGCTCCAAAGTCTCGATCGCCAGCCGATACATTCCGCCCACATCCATCAGCGAGTATTCCACCAGCCGAGTCTGGTAAGCGCGAAACAAGCCCATGATAGCCGCATCACGGCCAACATTTCGTTCCACTTCACCTTCAAGTGCTTCTACCGCTACCTCCAGCTCATCCGGCGAGACCGAAGCCATTTTGAATTCGTCGAACAGACGGGCTAACGCCGCTACAAATCCCGGAAAATCAGCAATTGTATCAAAATAGGAAAATAAACCGGCCCCGGCAAATTCCTTCACAATACTGTCGATCAGCATTTCTTGTTCCACACGGCTGATTTTTGGCAATCCCGACAGATTGGCGGCCAGTTCATCCAACGACAGGATGCGTGGCGATTCCCATGCCGGAACCTCTGTTAACCGAAGCTGGGTTCGGGCCCATTCCAACAGATACGGACTGGGAAGCACCAATGCCATTCGGCTGGCAGTTCCGTTCTTCCCCGCTTCCTGCAGCCGTCGGATAAATTCATTCAGTATGGATGTTCCCAATGAAGTACAGTGCAATATATGCAAAAGAATCTCCTTTATGCGTATGGTTACTTCTGTCTTAATTTTGCAAGCTACAGTCAAATTCCTGCCTACGGCAGGAATTTGACTGTAGCTTGTTCACCATCACTATTTTTCTCGCATACGCCTCCTCTTTGCTTCGTTTTG
>DATMYT010000403.1:0-7558 GCA_035560855.1 Negativicutes bacterium
GGGATATGCTTTGCTTTTGGTCGGTTGTCGCTAAATTCTCTGAGAGCAGCTATGAACAATGAGAAAATGAAGGTGGATCGTTTGAATTTTGTTTTCAAGTTGTTATTTTTAGGGTTAATTTTGCTACTGCCGTTGCAAGCCTCGGCCAGCACTCTAGAAGAGTATACGGAAGCCAGAAAAATCTATTTGGCGGCCGCAGCTTCCATGGCAGCCTATAGTAACCGACCTGCCGGGCTGGTCACAGAAGCGTTTGCCCAACAGGGTTGGAAGATCGTGAAAAGAGAACAAGTCGGAAGCAATGCGGATGTCCAGTTTATTTTCGCATGGGACGCGAATTCTACGCCTGGGAAAAACCATTATCTGTTGGCGGTGGCGGGGACAGAAAGCAAACTGGATATAAAAGTAGACCTGCGCACCAGGAAAGTTTATTTTGCCGGTTCGACGTTGGAAGAATTCGCCGCGAATGCTGCCCGAACTGATGTGCCGCCTGATTCGCCGAAAGTTCATGAGGGTTTTAACCAAGTTGCGCAAATACTCCTGTCCATGGAAACAATCCAGTCTCAAGGGGAGAAAACTGACAAGCCGAAGCTTATGACGTCGTTCCTGCAGGAAAATCCGGCGGACAAGGTTTATCTCGTGGGGCACAGCATGGGAGGCGCGGTGGTGACACTCGGTGCGGCGCGACTGGTGGACATGGGGGTGCGCCCGGAGCAAATCGAGGTTATCACATTGGGGGCGCCGACAGTAGGAAATGAAGCGTTCATACAGCGATATGACGGAAAATTTCCCCTGACACGGGTCATAGTGGAGGGGGATCCGGTTCCTTTGGCGCTGCGAAAGGTATTCGGCGGCTACCGGCATTTCGGCAAGGCTTTAGACTGGCCTGCGTCATACACTTTGCAGGGCTATTTCAAACACGATATGACAGTATACCTGGATGTAGCCTTGAAAAAATATTATTTGGCCCGACGCAAAGCGATAGACGAAGGATTACTACCGGTAGCGAAGCCCAGTCCAGGCAAACCTCGTCTTTATGTCGCGCCACTAAAAAACAGCCTGCCTGCGAATCTTCAGGAAGAATTTGCTTTCATGCAGGAAGGGCTGCTGGAAAAATACGAGCAGATTCTGCCCGGCCTTGTGATGGATAGCGGGAAATCCTATGATGCGACTACTCTTGCAAAAGCTGCGGCTGCCGGGTGTGAGTTGCTCGTGGCGCCGGAAATTCATGCGGTGAAATTGCAGAACGAAGATAACACGTATTCTGTTTCCCTGATCCAGGCTGTGTATCGAGTCCAGGACGGTGAATTCGTCAGCCTGAGCACCTACGGAAGCAGTACGAAAGTGTTGACGCCGCTGGAGGCTTTGCTGCATGATGCCGGTGAAATGATGGCTGAGAGCGCTGGGTGGGTAGACACTAAATAGAATGCTGAAAGGAAGGTAAGCACAATGGGAGAAAGTTTTTGTGAACCGTCAAATACTTCCTAAAAAACGGTTTTATATAAAACTGGAAAAACGCTACTCACAAGTTGAAGGAGGCTACAACATGAGTTCAGAAGACAAGAAACACCGTTCCCATCTCCCAATGCCGAACACGATTCGGCCAACGTTCGTCGCCTACGACGCGAAGGATCCTGACAGCAAGTATCCTCCGATCGAGCAACTGCGTCCGCCCAAGGGCGCGCCCAACGTCATCGTCGTTCTGATCGATGACGCCGGTTTTGGCGCGTCAAGCGCATTCGGCGGCCCCTGCCAGACGCCAAATGCGGAGAAGATGGCAGCAGGTGGTCTGAAGTACAACCGTTTCCATACTACGGCGATCTGCTCGCCGACGCGCCAGGCCCTGTTGACCGGCCGCAATCACCATTCTGCCGGCATGGCTAGCATTACCGAGGTCGCCACCGGCGCGCCGGGCTACTCCTCGGTTCTGCCCAACTCCATGTCACCTTTGGCCCAGACCCTCAAACTTAACGGCTATAGCACGTCGCAGTTTGGCAAGTGCCACGAAGTCCCGGTCTGGCAGGCGAATCCGGCCGGCCCCTTTGACGCCTGGCCCACCGGCGGCGGTGGGTTTGAGTATTTCTACGGTTTCATCGGCGGAGAGGCAAACCAGTGGTATCCGACCCTTTACAAAGGGACCAATCCGATCGAGATTGACAAGACGCCTGAGGAAGGGTACCATCTCGTGGCGGACATGACCGACAAGGCCATCAGTTGGATCGCGCAACAGAAAGCGATGATGCCCGACAAGCCATTCTTCATGTACTTCGCCCCGGGCGCAACCCATGCCCCGCACCATGTGCCGAAAGAATGGGCGGACAAATACAAAGGCAAGTTCGACGGCGGCTGGAATAAACTGCGCGAGGAAACCTTCGCCCGTCAAAAGCAGATCGGCGTCATTCCGGCTGACTGCGAGCTCACCGAATGGAACAAGGAAGCGCCGTCCTGGGACGAGATGCCGGACGAGTTCAAGCCTGTGCTGTCCAGACAGATGGAAGTATATGCAGGCTACATGGAATTCACCGACCACCACGTCGGGCGGATCTTTGAAACATTGGACAAACTGCAGATCCTCGACGACACGCTCATCTACTACATCATCGGTGACAACGGCGCCTCGGCCGAGGGTTCACTCAACGGTTGCTTCAACGAGATGAGCTATTTCAACGGCCTGCAATCCCTGGAGACGCCCGAGTACCTGATGGCCAAACTCGATGAAATCGGTGGCCCCGAGTCGTACAATCACTTCGCCGTGAGCTGGGCACTCGCCCTGAACACGCCCTACCAGTGGACCAAGCAGGTCGCCTCGCACTGGGGCGGCACGCGCAACGGGACCATCGTCCACTGGCCCAAGGGGATTAAGGCCAAAGGAGAGCTGCGCTCGCAGTTTGCCCATGTCATCGACGTTGCGCCGACCATCCTGGAGGCGGCGGGACTGCCTGAACCGGTATCCGTGAACGGCATCCATCAGGATCCGATCGAAGGAACCAGCATGCTCTACTCCTTCGACGACGCCAAGGCGCCGGAACAGCATGAAACCCAGTATTTCGAAGTTTTCGGCAACCGCGCCATCTACCACAAAGGCTGGACAGCGGTGACAAGACACAAGACTCCCTGGGCAGCCCTGGGGGAAAAGCTTCCTGCTTTCGACGACGACGTCTGGGAATTATACTCGGACAAGGACTGGAGCCAGTCGAAGAATCTTGCCAAGGAGATGCCTGAAAAGCTGCGGGATCTCCAACGTCTTTGGCTGATTGAAGCGGCCCGCTACAAAGTGCTGCCTTTGGATGACCGGCTGATGGAAAAGATTAATCCTGATACTGCTGGCCGCCCGGTACTCATTAAAGGAAACACGCAACTACTGTTCGGAGGCATGGGGCATCTGTCGGAGAACAGTGTCCTGAACCTCAAGAACAAGTCCCACTCGGTCACCGCGGCAATCGTGGTGCCGGAGAAAGGCGCCGAAGGCGTGATCATTGCCCAGGGCGCCAACATCGGCGGCTGGAGCCTGTACGCCAAGAACGGCAAGCTGAAATACTGCTACAACTGGGGCGGCTTCAAGCATTTCTTCGTTGAGTCCACGGAACCGATCCCATCTGGCGAGCATCAGGTGCGTATGGAGTTCGCGTACGCCGGCGGCGGCTTGGGTAAGGGAGGCCGGGTGACACTCTTCATCGACGGCAATAAAGCCGGCGAAGGTGATGTCGGGGCGACCCTGGCGATGATTTTCTCCGCTGACGACGGCTGCGACGTGGGCGAGGATACGGGAGCGCCGGTTTCGCCGGACTACAGCTCGGTCGGCAACGCCTTCAATGGCGAGATCAAAGGCGTGCAGCTCGCCATCGCGGATGCCGCAGAAAGTGCCGATCACAAGGTTGACCCTGCACTTGCCATGCAGCTTGCGATGGCGCGGCAGTAATCGATTTACTTCAAAGGTAAATGACTAGGATGGGTGGCGGTATCCAGTCAGGTCGGGACGCCACCCATTCAAGTAGGTAATAAGGAGGAAGGAACTCGTGAAGCGACTATTCACACTGTTATTGACACTGGTTCTGGTTGTATCGGCATTTTCCGTCGCCAGCGCCGCCACTGCGGAAGAAAAAAGGCAGTCAGTACGCAAAGCAGCAAATGATACGTTGGACAAACTATATCAGCTGCAACCTGCGGCCAAAGCCGCAGTTGAGGGAAATGCCGGGTATGCTGTGTTCAACAACTTCGGCGCTAAGATTTTGGTGGCTGGTGGCGGCAAAGGGAAAGGCCTGGCGATCAACAATAAAACCAAAGCGGAAGTGTTCATGGGGATGGCGGAGCTGCAGGTCGGGCTAGGCTTTGGCATTAAAGAGTTTAGCGTCGTGTTTGTCTTTGAAACCGAGGACGCGTTCAATACATTCGTCAATACTGGCTGGGAATTTGGCGGACAAGCGACGGCCGCGGCAACAGATGAGGTATCTGGAGGGGCGTTGGCTGGAGCGGCCTCAATTTCGCCGGGAGTCTGGATGTATCAGATCACGAAAAAAGGTTTGGCGTTGGAAGTTACGGTCAAAGGAACTCGTTACTATAAGGATGGAGATTTGAACTGATGAACAAATTGCCGCCGATTCACGTTTTGGCCAAACCGACAGGTGCTGAGTGCAACCTGGACTGCAAATACTGCTTTTTTCTCTCGAAAGACAATCTTTACCCAGAGGAAAAATCTTCGCGTATGACGGATGAACTGCTGGAAAAATACATCCGGCAACTCTGTAAACAGGCAGGTGAGGAAGTGAATGTCGCCTGGCAAGGCGGCGAACCGACGTTGATGGGGCTCAAGTTTTTTCAACGTTCGGTAGAACTTGCGAACCGCTACCGCAAACCGGGGCAGCGCATCCTGCACACTATCCAAACGAACGGTGTGCTGCTTGATGATGATTGGTGCGCTTTTTTCAAAGCCAACCAGTTTTTGGTCGGTCTCAGCGTCGATGGTCCAAGGCCTTTGCATGATACCTATCGTGTCGACCGTTCCGGGAACGGTTCTTTTGACCGGGTGCTGCGTGGATGGAAACTGTTGCGCAAACACGCGGTCGATGTCAATATTCTATGCACGGTTCACGCGGCCAATGTTGAGCATCCGCTCGAAGTGTATCGTTTCTTCCGGGATGAAATGCAGGCGGAGTATCTCCAGTTCATTCCGATTGTCGAACGTGCCACACCGGAGCTGCTGCTGCTGGCCAATCGTGGCTGGGGGGAACGCGCCGGAGCCAAACGACCGCTTTATGTCCAACAGGGGACGCTGGTCACGGAACGTTCCGTCGATGCGGTGAGATTCGGCCAGTTTCTGATTGCGATCTATGATGAGTGGGTACTCCAAGACGTCGGCAAAATCTTTGTCCAGACTTTTGACGTGGCGTTGGGTAGCTGGTTCGGCCAACACAATCTATGCGTTTTTTCCCCCGAGTGCGGGCTTTCCCTCGCACTGGAACACAACGGGGACATATATTCATGCGACCACTTTGTCGAATCCGGTTATCGCCTGGGTTCCATCGTCGATGCGGACCTTGCCGAAATAGCATCATCACCGCAACAGCAGCAGTTTGGCTATGACAAGTTTGCACGGCTCCCCCAATATTGTCGTGAATGCGAAGTCTTGTTCGCCTGTTACGGAGAATGTCCGCGTAACCGTTTTATCACGGCGCCGGACGGAACCCCGGGACTGAACTATCTCTGCGCTGGATATAAGCAGTTTTTTAAACATGTCGGTCCGACGATGCAGATGATGAAGAAATTGATACAGCAAAGGCGTTATGCGGATGAAGTCATGCAGTTGTTGAAAACGAATGATTATGCCGCAAAGGAGAATGCCGAATTGGCTAGAGCCGGAAAAGAGGGATAGTCATGGAAGAATTGATCAATAAGTTTGTAGAACAATGGCTAGGACGAATCGAAGGTCCGATGAGCCTTCGGATGTTGATGCAACCTGCAATGGCTGTTTTTCTGGCGTTTCGTGACGGCAGTGAGGATGCCCAAAAAGGGTATCCTCCATACTTTTGGTCGTTTTTTACTCAACCAGGTCACCGCAGGGAACAAATAAAAAATGGCTGGAAATCAATCTCAAAAGTCTTTTTGGCAGCAATCTTGCTGGATCTTGCATTCCAGTTCATCACGACGCATCAACTCGTTCCCCGGCAGGCGCTTGTCGTCGCACTCGTTCTGGCAATTATTCCTTATCTATTGATTCGAGGGCTGGTAACCCGCATTCGGGCATCAGGGGATCGGAAGGCCTGATGCAAGTTCATTTATTGGCATGGAACAGCCGCTGTAAAATGAAGAGGTTTCTGAAAAAAACTTTCTGGCCGGCGCCGGTAGCGGCGATTGGGATGGCACTGATAGTAGCGCCGACGATTCGCTGGATTGACGAACAAACCCGTTGGAGTATTTTGGGCGGAGGGTTAGATGGCACACGCTCAGTAATAGGGAACTTACCAGGGGCATTGCTTTCTTTAATCGTTTTTTTTCTCAGCATTCTGTTGATTGCGGTCCAGTTGGCCAGTAGCCAATATTCGCAGCGGATTATTGCGAGATTGTTTGAGCAGAGCAGGCTGAAAATTGTGCTTGCTGTGTTTGTGTTTTCGCATACGTATTCGCTGTTTGCTTTGGGACGGATAGAAGATCGGGTTCCTGAACTGCCGGTGATGATCGCCTTACTGATGAACTTGATTTGTTTGGGCTTGTTCCTCTATATGATTCAGGTCGTTGGGGAGCAGTTTCGTCCTGTTGTGATTCTTGGCGACGTTGCGGCAGCTACCGGCAAGGTTTTTGATCAGATGTGCCCCAATCCTTTCAGTGAAAGTGCGCAAGACGAAGTCACGCAGAAAAAGAGTCCGGGCAGCTCAGACAGGACTCTTGTCTATCGCGGCAAAGCCCAAACTTTAATCGCTTTTGATCAGACCGGGCTGGTCCAAATGGCGGCTGAACAGGACTGTACGCTTGAAATTGCTGTGGCGGTGGGCGAACTTATCGTAGAGGGACAACCGTTATTTTATGTAGTTGGCTCAGGAGCTAACAAAGTTGACGAAACAGAAATCATGCAGCATGCGCTATTTGCTATGGAACGGGTTCTGGATCAGGATCCTGCCTTCGGAATTCGCATTCTCGTCGATATCGCCAGTCGGGCTTTGTCTCCAGCGGTTAATGATCCCGGCACTGCGACATTGGCAATCGATCAGCTTCAAATGCTTCTCGCCATGATTGGACAGCGTCAGCTAGATGCTGGTGTTGCGCGTGATTCAGCCGGTGTTATTCGCCTGATCTATCCGACCGGCCAATGGCAAGACTATGTGACTTCGGCCGTTACAGAAATCAGGTTGTATGGAGCGACGAGCCCAATGATTTCCAGGCGTCTGATGGCCATGTTCGAGCATCTGTTGCACGTTTTGCCGGAATCACGACAGGCGGAAATCCAGCAGGAAATTGTGCTGCTGCAAAAAACAGTTGAACTAAACTATCAGGCGGAACAGGATCAAGTGATTGCGGCAACCGCTGATTTTTTAGGATTTGGTGCGAAGCGGGCATCACGGAGGTTGAA
>DATMYT010000404.1:0-5991 GCA_035560855.1 Negativicutes bacterium
GTAGTATGGTAGTATACAAAAAAAGACGAGGTTTTCTTTCGATAATATAACTTGCATGTGCTTGAGTTTAGGGAGGTTGACTCTAGTGATCATGTCGTTTCGTTGGTTCGGGGAAAAAGATGATCCCATTTCGCTGGAGTACATTCGCCAAATTCCCGGCATGAAAGGTATCGTTAGTGCATTATTTGATGTCCCGGTTGGAGAAGTCTGGCCGCTGGATAAAATTGTGACGCTGAAAAATAAGATCGAGGAACGGGGAATGCTGTTCCATACCATTGAAAGCGTGAATGTGCATGAAGACATCAAACTCGGACTGCCGACACGCGACCGCTACATTGGAAATTACTGCGAAACACTCCGGAATTTGGGCACTGCCGGCGCAAAAGTCATTTGTTACAATTTTATGCCGGTTTTTGATTGGCTGCGGACAGAGCTGGCCAAGAACCTGGGGGACGGCTCCAATACGATGTCGTATAACGAAAATACAATACGTGCATTGACCCCGGAAAAACTAATGGAATCAATGTATGAAGGGTCTAATGGATTTGAGCTTCCGGGCTGGGAAAAAGAACGCATGAGCGAACTGAAGAAAGTGTTCGCTTTGTATAGGACTATCGATGCAGAACAACTGTTTGAGAATCTCGGCTATTTTTTGCGGGAGATTATTCCTGTTGCGGAGGAATGCGGAATCAAGATGGCAATTCACCCGGATGATCCCCCTTGGTCGGTATTTGGCCTGCCACGGATCGTAACCTCCAAGGAAAACTTGGAACGCATTGTTCGTTTGGTGGACAGTCCTAATAATGGGTTGACGATTTGCACCGGTTCTCTTGGCGCAAATAGGGCAAATGATATGCCGGAAATCATCCGTTATTTTGGCAAAATGGGGCGAATCAATTGTGGGCATGTCCGTAATATTAAAATTGACGAACAGGGTGTTTTTTACGAAACCGCACATAAGGATGATTCTGCTTCGATTGATATGTATGAAGTCATGAAAGCGTTCCATGATATTGACTTTACAGGGCCGATTCGGCCGGATCATGGTCGCATGATATGGGGAGAAAAAGGCAGACCAGGGTACGGACTGTATGACCGAGCACTAGGGGCAGTCTATCTGACCGGACTTTGGGACGCGATCGAAAGGAGAAGAGGGGAAAGGTGAATGGTCCTTTAAAAAACAAGATTGTCGTTGTTACAGGCGGTGGCGGAATACTATGTGGGGCAATGGCGCGGGAACTCGGTCGTCAGGGAGCAAAGGTCGCTGTTTTGAACCGGGGTGAGGAGAAAGCAAAGATCGTGGCAGCAGATATTGTACAAAATGGTGGATGCGCTATTGCTGTTGCCTGCGATGTGCTTGACCGCGACAGCGTCATTCGCGCTGCGGCTGTCGTCGAACAAGAACTGGGGCCCTGTGACATTTTGATTAACGGCGCAGGAGGCAACGACCCTCGTGGCACGACTACGAAAGAAACTTTGCAGTTGTCTGATCTGGAGAACAAGGCAGGTGATCTCAGAACTTTCTTCGACATGACAACTGACGGGTTCGACTATGTTTTACGCCTCAATTTTATTGGGTCGCTGATTCCGAGTCAGATTTTTGCCCGTCAGATGCTGGGGCGAGCAGGGGCGGTAATCATCAATATTTCGTCGATGAGTGCGCCCTGTCCCATGACCAAGGTTCCTGCGTATAGCGCAGCCAAAGCGGCAATCGATAATTTTACGCAGTGGCTGGCAGTACATATGGCAGAAGCGGGGATAAGAGTCAATGCCATTGCTCCTGGTTTTTTCCTTACTGAACAGAACCGATCTTTGCTAACCAATCCAGATGGTTCGCGAACTGCCAGAGCTGACAAAATCATTGCCCATACGCCTATGCGCCGATTCGGCAAACCGGAGGATTTGCTGGGAACGTTACTGTGGCTGCTGGACGAGCAGGCAGCCGGATTTGTGACCGGCATTGTAGTGCCGGTTGATGGCGGGTTCATGGCATATTCAGGAGTATAAAAGTTGATTTTCTGATTTGCGATTGCAGAAAGGGAGGCAGAGGCATTGGACGGATTGAAGAAGCTAGCGTTGAAAGTGGATACGCTGTTTGAGACTTGTGCGATATTTGCGCTGCTGGGCGTTATTTTGGTCATGACGCTGCAGGTAGTGACGCGAAAAATATTTAATTTTGTCTTTTTTTGGTCGGAAGAAGGAATTTTGCTATGTTTGGTATGGTTTGCTTTCATGAGTATTGCCATCGGTTTCCGCGAGGGCGTGCATATGGGCGTGGACGCTCTGACTGAATATTTTTCTCCCCGTGTAAATTACTGGATTGATAAATGGATTGATATCATGGGCCTAGTTTATGGGCTCTATTTTGTTGTTTACGGCTGGGAATTTACAGTACTCATGTTTGAATCCACATTGCCGGCCACCAAGTTGCCCAATAGTGTCGTCTATCTGGTGATGCCGGTTAGCGGTGTCATGGTCTGCGCATACTCCATTTTGCAGATGATGGGGATTGACACGAGGCGACATAAGGGAGCGGATATTGAAGTAGGCGCGGAGTTGGAGGAAATAAACAATGGAAGCAAATGACATAGCGGTATGGTTATTGGGGATCAGTTTTCTGGTATTTACGTTGTTGCGGCTGCCGGTAGCGCAGGCTCTGTTTGCATCCTCTCTGTTGACAATGGTTTATCTTGATGTACCGCTACCGACCATCGGTCAGCAAATGATCAATGGTGTTCGCACTTTTTCTCTATTGGCGATTCCGTTCTTTATTCTGACTGGACAAATTATGGGTGAAGGCGGACTGGCGCAGCGATTGGTTGACTTGGCGAGTCTCATTGTGGGTCGAATCCGGGGTGGTCTGGCACTGGTTAATTGTATTGCCTGTATGTTTTTTGGCAATATTTCCGGTTCCGCTGGCGCGGATGCCGCATCGGTCGGGTCGGTGATGATCCCGGCGATGGTGAAAAAAGGCTATGATGCTGATTATGCGGTGGGGCTGACAATCTCGTCAGCCATCCAAGGCGTTGTGGTTCCGCCTAGCCATAATCTGGTACTGTACTCCATTGTGGCTGGTGGCCTGTCCATCAAGAGCCTGTTTCTGGCCGGAATTGTTCCGGGTTTTTTGCTGCTGGGCTCCCTAATGACAGTTGCGTACCTGATGGCTATCAAGCGGGGCTATCCAGCCAGTGAGCCGGTGCCAAGTTCGCAGCGCCCCGGCATTATATTCCATGGATTACTCTCCATCTCGCCGGCCTTCATTATTTTGGGCGGCATTGTTTCCGGCATATTTACAGCTACCGAGTCGGGGGCTCTGGCAGTGGTGTACTCCTTTATTCTCGCCTTCGGTGTATACCGGGAAGTGCCGCTGTCCCGAATGTGGAATGTGCTCAAACGAACGCTGCGTACGGTTATGATGGTATATTTCTTGATTTCGGCCTCGGCTGCGTTTGGCTATGTTATGGCTTTTCTGAGTGTGCCGGAGATGATCACGGAATGGTTTTTGGGTGTTTCCAATAATCCGTACGTGATTCTACTCCTCATCAATGTTTTGCTCCTTATTTTGGGTGGACCGATGGATATGGCGCCGATGATCCTGATTCTCACCCCTGTTCTGCTGCCGGTATGTGTGGCGATTGGCATGGACCCTATTCATTTTGGCCTGGTGCTTATATTTAACGCCGGCATGGGACTACTTACACCACCGGTTGGTACAGTGCTGTTTATCGGCTGCGCGATCGGCAATATCTCGATTTCGCAGGGGACAAAAGCCATGATGCCGTTTTTCTACGCCATGCTTGTTGTGCTGATGCTGATAACCTACGTGCCTGCAACGGTGCTCTGGTTGCCCTCTATGTTTCCTTAAACAAAATCAGTTTGCGGATTTGTGAGTGAAGGAGGTGCCAAGAAAATACAGATTGGATCGAAGTTGCGCGTTCATAACTACGATTAAGGAAAAGGAGTAAGGGGGAAGTAAAATGAAAAATCAAAAGTGGATGGTTGTTTGTTTCGCGGCAATTATGGCACTGACAGTTCTGATTACTGGTTGTGGCAAAAAAGAGGCGGCTCCGGCGGCCGGGAATGCACCACAAAAACCCAAATTGAATTTTCGGCTGGCTGAAGCTCATCCGGCGGATTATCCCACTACCTTGGGCGACAAGAAATTCGCCGCACTTTTGAATGAAAGAACGCAGGGCCGGATTCAGGTCAAAGTATTTGATTCAGGTTCGCTCGGCGACGAAAACTCGGTTATTCAGCAGGTCCAACTGGGGTCTATCGAATTCACGCGGATCAGCTCCGGTACTTTGGCGGAATTTAACAAACAGTTCGGCGTTTTTTCCCTACCGTATGTTTTCAATGACAATGATCATGTCTGGCGGTTCCTTGACAGCGATTATGGCAAAGGCATGTTGACCAACCTGGAAAAATCAAGGATGATGGGACTGGCTTATTACGCTTCCGGTTCCCGTAGCTTCTACACCAAGAAACCGGTTAAAAGCCCGGAGGACCTGAAAGGTCTTAAAATCCGTGTTATTCAAAACGCCATCAATATTGAACTGATGAAAGCCTTTGATGCTAGCGCAACCCCCATGCCTTACGGTGAAGTGTTCAGCGCTCTTCAGACAGGCGTAATCGACGGAGCGGAAAATAACCCACCAAGCTATCTGACAGCGAGCCATCATCAGGCAGTAAAAAACTATATCCTCGACGGACATCAACGTGTGCCAGAAGTGCTGATGGTGAGCAAAGTGACCTGGGACAAACTGTCGGACGAAGACCGGAAGATCATCCAGCAGGCAGCCCAGGATTCCGTGAAGTTCCAGAAAGAGGCCTGGGATAAATTTGAGAAAGATGCCTTAGCAAAACTGATCCAGGGCGGAGTCGTCGTAACGGAAGTAAAAGACGTCGCACCGTGGAAAGCAGCGGTCAAAAGTGTCATTGAAAAATATGGCGTTGAATACAAAGCTGAATTGGAAGCTATCGCCAAGTCTGCGAAATAACATTATTTATTCCTTATAAGGACGTCAAAGGGGCTGTCTCACTAACAAAATGAGGCGGTTCCTTTTTTTTTGGCTGCAACCGCCCTTAGGGGCGCTCAGACTGTAGACAAAAAAACACCTTGCCGCAGGATTTGCGCAAGGTGTTTTTCATGTTAATGGTTATGAAGCTGAGAAAAAGCAGGATAGCAACTCATCAGGGGATACATCGTGGATGGGATGGGCGGTCAGCCAAATTTTGATAATAGTAGCGACGGCCTCCCTAGTAAAGGGTGCGCCGTTGAGTGTGGCTGTAAGTTCATCTACGTCGCCGGTGGCGAAAAAATCTCCGCAAATTTTGCATTGCGTAATAATTTCATTTTCCACATTGAGCAACACCTGCACGGTCCCGCCGTTGAAGGTTTGTTTGCTGGAACGGTTATAGAGCGGGACTGTACCGTATGTCCAGGTGGGAGAACGGTAGCGTTTATCCGCGAGAGTTTCAATAGCCTGTCTGTCGAAGGTGGAAAGCTCGTAGCGGCGATAGGGCTCTCCAGCAGTGGCAAAGATTGATTTGAGCAGGACGGTTTTAAATTTAGCGAGCGTTACGGCAGGCGGCAGATGTTGGCGGATGGTGGTAACCCGACTGCGTACAGAAGGAACGGCGGGTTTGCTATGTTTGGCGTCTGAGCCGGCCAGGGATTGGGCCAATACGGCCATATTGGTATCAAACAGCAACGTTCCATGGTGCAATAGGCGGTCACGGTGGATGTACTGGGCGTTGCCGGAAAATTTTTGTCCCTCGATGGTTAGGTCGTTGCGTCCGGTGAATTCGGCTTTTACGCCTAGCTCAGCCAGAGCATCAATAATGGGCAAGGTGAAATAGGAAAAATTGTTGTGCCCGACGGCTGCTAAGGCAGTGATGAAGGTAAAGTTCAGATTGCCAAAATCGTGATACACAGCGCCGCCGCCAGAAAGACGCCGGACAACCTGAATGTTTTGTTCTGTGATAAAG
>DATMYT010000405.1:0-4231 GCA_035560855.1 Negativicutes bacterium
GTACCAGCCAACGTGAGCTTTGGAATCTCTGATAAAAAAGCGGAGTCTTAGAGAATGAGAGAGTCCTGATGCGTTTTTGTTTTATTACAAAGCGGGTCGGGACTTTTGTTTGTCTATTCCGACGAGGCGGCGCAGTCCGGGGTTTTTGCAAAAAAGGATTTTAAATAATTAACCAGAAATTAACTATAAGGAGTCTTACAATCTTGGTCACGCGTGTTATACTTTGACGCGGAGGTGGTCGGATGGTCTGGCGAAATATTGGACGGGCGGCGTTATATCTGGGTCCGTCTCTCGCGATCTTTGCGCTGTTTGTGTTTTATCCATTGGTGAAGTCGATACGACTCAGCCTGCATGAAACCAATATCGTCGGGGTCGAGAAATATTATGTTGGGTTCAGCCAATATGTTGAGATTTTTACGACCGGAAATTTCGGACACAACCTTTGGTTGACGCTGTTATTCACGCTTTATACCGTTATTCCCGGCATCGTAATCGGCATGGCGCTTGCTTATATCGCTAACTGGCGATTGAAAGGCATTGGCATTTTCCGCACTATTTTTGCTTCCCCACTCGTGATCGCCGTGGCCAGCGCCTCGATGATCTGGATGCTGTTGTTCAATCCGAGCGCTGGTGTGCTGACCTTTTTTCTGTCGAAGCTGGGAATGTCCCAGGTAAACTGGTTGTCCGATCCCAAATGGGCGTTGGTTTCCGTTTGTGTGGTATCGGTATGGCGTTCGATTGGCTTCAACACGATAGTTCTTTTATCTGGATTGCAGGGCATTCCGGAACAATTATATGAGAGCGCCCGCATTGACGGCGCCGGACCATTTCGACAGTTTAAGGACATTACACTGCCGATGATGTCGCCGACGCTGTTTTTTGTGTTCATTGTCACGGTGATCAATGCCTTGCAGACGTTCGGTGAGATCAATATTCTGACGCAGGGCGGTCCCGCCGGGGCAACCAATGTAATCGTCTATTCAATCTATCGCGAAGCGTTTTTCAATTTCCATTTCAGCTTCGCCAGCGCGCAAGCTCTCATTCTGTTTCTCATCATTCTCGTGCTGACCCTGCTGGAATTCGTGATACTGGAGAAGAAGGTGTTTTACAAATGAGAAAACTGGTTACGGCAGGTCAATACCTGATTCTGGCTTTAGCATCGCTGATACTGCTCTTTCCGGTGCTGTACGCGGTACTTGTGAGTGTGCAAAGCGCGTCGGAGAGTGTATCCTATCCGCCGGTATTTTTACCATCGCAAATAAACTGGCAAAGTTATGTCAAAGCAATGGAAACTGCACCGATCTTTCGCTTCATATTCAACAGCTTTGTGGTTTCGGCCATCGTGACGGTTGGTCAGCTTATTACGGCAAGTCTGGCGGCTTACGCTTTCAGTTTTCTTACTTTTCCGGGACGGAATGCCATTTTTTACGTCTTTCTATCTACGATGATGATTCCGTGGGAAGTCACGATTATTCCCAACTATTTTACAATTCGTGAGCTGAATTGGTTGGATACATACCAAGGACTGGCCGTGCCGTTCCTTGCTTCGGCATTCGGGACTTTTTTGCTGAGGCAGGCGTTCATGACATTGCCCAAAGAACTTTATGACGCGGCCCGAATCGATGGCTGCGGCCATTTTCGCTTTTTCCTGACGATGGTGTTGCCGCTGTCACGACCGGCACTGGGAACACTAGCGGTGTACTCATTTCTCATGACGTACAATCAGTATCTGTGGCCGTTGCTCGTGACAAATAAAGACACCATGAGAACGGTGCAGATCGGTCTGGCGATGCTGCAATGGGATCAGGCGGCCGCATGGAACAGCATCATGGCCGGGGTAATACTGGTGTCGGCGCCAGCGGCTCTGTTGCTGATTGCAGGACAGAAACAACTGGTTCGGGGATTGACCGCCGGTGCCTTAAAAGGATAACTCAAAAAAAATAGGGGGGTTAGAAGGATGAACTGGAAAAAATCTTTGTGTCTTGTCGTTATGGTCCTGTTTGTGGTCGGCGCTGTGGGTTGCGGCGGCGGCGAAAAACCTAAAACAGATGAAAAGAAGCCTATCAAGGTCGTGTTCTGGTATTCTGTCGGCGGAAAAGTGTCTGAATCTACCAAAGCTCTTGTGGACAGGTTCAATGCTTCCCAGAAAGAAATTTTCGTTGAAGCGATTTTCCAAGGCTCATATGATGATGCCATCAACAAACTAAAACAATCCATCGTTTCCAAAGCCGCACCGCATGTCATGCAGGTTTATGACATCGGCAGCCGTTTCATGATTGACAGCAAGGCGGTCGTTCCCGTCCAGAAATGGATCGATGCCGACAAAATCGATCTGAAGGTTTATGAGCCGAATTTGTTGGCTTACTACACCGTCGACAACAAACTTTATTCCATGCCGTTCAATACATCGACTCCAATCCTTTATTATAACAAGAACATGTTTAAAGAAGCTGGACTTGACGTAGCAAACCCGCCCAAAACATTTGACGAAGTGGCGGCGGCTGCACGCAAATTGACAGTCAAAGATGCATCAGGTAAAGTTACCCGTCCCGGTATCACTATTGCGATTTATGGCTGGTTCTTCGAGCAACTGATGGCGGTACAGAATGCCTACTATGCCAACAATGATAATGGTCGCTCCGCAGCTGCGACGGCGACTGCATTTAATTCTCCCGAGGGCGAGAAGATTCTCACCTGGTGGAATGGAATGGTCAAGGAAGGGACTGCCGCCAATATTGGACGTAAGACCGCTGATACCCAGAAGGCGTTTATTGGCGGACAAACGGCAATGACTATTGATTCCACCGGCGTACTCGGTGATATCGTAACTGGCGTTGGCGGTAAATTCGAAGTCGGAACAGCCTTCATGCCCCGGCCGGAAGGCGCCAAGGGCGGTGTGATCATCGGCGGCGGTTCCCTGTGGATGTTGTCGGGACACCCGGATGCCGAGGAAAAAGCAGCCTGGACTTTCATCAAGTTCATGTCTGATGCGAAACAACAGGCGTACTGGCACATCAACACCGGCTACTTCCCTGTTACGATGAAAGCCTATGATGAAGCGGATCTCAAAGCTCATCACGAAAAATATCCGCAGTTCAAGGTAGCGGTTGATCAGCTTCACAGCACACCGATCACAAAAGCAACACAAGGCGCGCTGCTCGGGGTATTCACGCAATCACGTCAGGAAATCGAAACTGCAATTGAGCAGGTGCTAAACAATCAGGCTTCGCCGAAAGAAGCACTGACAAAAACAGCAGGAATTGTCGATGCGGCGATTACTCGTTACAATCAGACTGCAAAATAACAAGGGGATGACGACATGGCGGGGGTAAGTCTACGCAATATCAGCAAGTTGTTCGGCGCTCAGGCGGCTGTGGCGCCGATGGATCTGGAGATTGTCGATGGAGAGTTTCTAGTCCTAGTGGGTCCATCTGGATGTGGAAAAACGACTACGTTGCGTATGATCGCGGGCCTGGAAACTCCAACGACAGGGGAAATCCATATCGGCGATAAAGACGTGACACATCTGGAACCGAAGTACCGCGACATTGCGATGGTTTTTCAAAACTATGCGCTCTACCCCCACATGACAGTGTATGCCAATATGTCCTATAGCCTGAAGCTCAGGGGAATGGAGAAAACTGAAGTAGATGCGCGCATCCAGAAAACAGCCGCCATACTGGGCCTCGAAACGCTGTTGGATCGTCTTCCACGCCAATTGTCGGGGGGACAACAGCAGCGGGTGGCCCTAGGAAGGGCGATTGTCCGTGATCCCCAGGTGTTTCTCATGGATGAACCGCTGTCCAATTTGGATGCCAAGCTAAGGGTTCAGACTCGGGCGGAACTCATCAAACTTCACCAACGTCTGAAAACAACAGTGGTTTATGTCACCCATGACCAGGTAGAAGCCATGACGATGGGAACACGGATCGTTGTAATGAAAGACGGCTATGTCCACCAAGTGGGAGCGCCGGGAATTATTTACCGGGAGCCGACGAACATGTTTGTAGCTGCATTTATCGGGTCGCCGCCGATGCAATTCCTCCGGGGAAAAACGCTGCGGGGGCCTGAGGGTTTCCTATTCGAAGGGCAGGGTATCACATTACCGCTGCCGGAATTCGGGCCGGAAGCGCCTGTCCGGGATAATATCGTTCTTGGAATCCGTCCGGAAAACCTGGATCTGACTGACGACACCGCCGCCATCCCCTGCGTTGTAGACGTGGTGGAGAAT
>DATMYT010000406.1:0-3286 GCA_035560855.1 Negativicutes bacterium
GAATTTAAGAGTGATCCGAAGTACTGCAAAGACTGTCAGTTGATCAGTCAATGTACACAAAGTAGGGCACAGCAAAAGATGGTCACACGGCATATATGGGAGTCTTATATGGAACAGGCCGAAGACTATCGACATACCCCGAAGTATCGAGACATCTATAAAATGAGAGGTCAAACGATTGAGCGGGTATTTGCCGATGCCAAGGAAAAACATGCTATGAGATATACTCAACTGCGAAGTCTGCAAAAGCTGAAGATGCAGGTGGCGCTTACTTTTGCCTGCATGAATTTAAAGAAGCTGGCAACCTGGAAGCGTAGAAGGGGACTCTTGCCTCCTTGGCTGCAAAAAAATGGCATTTTAATACGGTTTCCGGGTCCTTCGGGCCCTTCTCATTCAAAAATGGCACCTTACGCTTTGCGTAAAGTGCCATTTTTGTCGACAGTCTGAACAGCTTTGTTTAAGCTGGTAATGTTTGCAGGTTTTCGCATCGGAAAACTTAAGCCCCTATCAAAGCCCGTGGGTGTGTCAATAACCCCGTACCTTAGCATGCGGATCTTCTTTTAGCAGATATCTGTCTCACTCGCAATCAGGCAACTGCGGAAGACTGCGCGTTTAAAAAGTTCCGCAACTCATTTCACAGTACGGAATCGTAAATTTCTTCGATAAGGTACAAAGGAGGGAAGAAAATTTTCATTTTAAAAAGCCTCGTCTCAATGATCCGGGCGGTGAATTTGATAAAAGCGAAGCACATTGTAAACAGCAGGATCGTCAACTGCAATATTCTCATCGGTGAATCGATTTTTGAGGATAATAGGGTCTGATATTGCCCGTTGGTTGACGTTTAGGGCATTGAAAGCTGCTCGCCACTCGTCTGTGATATTATCGCAAGCATCGGTGTAATCGACAACCTTGTCAAAGCGTTCACGCTTTGCTTGGTCGTGCTCAAATCGGCGAATAATGAAGGCTTCCGGCATCATCATAATTTCGTGAAACTCGGCTTCGTCGGCACCGAATGCCGCCTCAAAGAACTGTTTGCCACGTCCGATTTTGCCGTGTGTGGAAGTCAATACCGATTGGACGGCACGGATATACTTTTTGCTCCACTTCTCGCCAATGAAGTCACGGTTGCAGAACCACTTAGGGTCGTCGATAGGGTGATACTTCATCGGGAATGAGAAGATCGTCACCTGCAATTCCTCACATAGATCGACCGACAGCTTCATCCGGCGGTAGAGATCAACAGGCTCCTCATCATAATTGTAGAGCATATAGTTGGATAGGTCGATCAACCCGGCGGTAGCGGCAGCGCGGACGGCACGTTCATAGATAGGATGTTCCTTCCAACTGTCAAAAGCAATCCTTACGGGACGGATGTTGATCTCTGCCAGCTTTCTCATATTCTCCAGCGTTATTTTCCGTCCATCAATGCCTTGGTTGAAATCTACAATCCTTCGTCGAGCAACAGAGCGATAAGCATATTTCTTGTATAGTGGGGCAATAAAATCATGCAATTCTAAAATAGCTGCTTTGGTAGCGGTATGCACTTGGTCGCACTCGGCGTCCATGATCTTCTTGTATAACTCATCGCGGACAGCAATATCTTTGCATATTCTGGGATTGCTGCACTTGCTGAGCAAGGTATCATACAAGTCAACCATCACGCGGATATAAGCGCGGTCGTTGATGCCGTCTACTAGATTTCTGTAGGCGATGTCATAGGGGTTGGGCGGAAGATAAGTCGCCCCTTTGCCAAAACCACAAGCGGCAATCTCATCGATGATCTGCTCATAGCACTCGGAAGCAAGCACATTGTTGTCCAGCAGCATCAGGTTTTTCTGCTCACCGAAACGTGTTTCCGCCGTCTCCAACTGCTGCCGAAGTTGGATGTAGTTCTCATACTTCGGTTCTAGCCTTGGAACAGCACAAAACTTGCATTTGTTAGGGCATCCCCGAGTCATATATGCAAAGTAGGCGTCCGAGGTCGGATACTTGTAATCAATTTCATCGAGGATGGAGTAATCTAAGGGCAGGGTGTCAATAATTATGTCGCTGTCGGCATCAAGCATACCGGGATGGTCCAGAATGCCCACAATCGGAACAACGCCCGTTTCCTTCGTGATCTCCTTTGGTATGATGGACGAAGCAATGCCGCCGACAAACACCTTTTCGGGGTCTTTGCAAAGCTGTTTCACATAGTTAATGGTGTCGATGGTGATCGCCCACTCGAACGTGAACAGGGTGGTGATGCAGACGACATCAAAGCGAGGGTTGGCAAAGAAGTCCTTCTCTTTGAACTTAATTCGGTATTCTCGAATCAGGTCTATGAGCATATCCGCGTCGTCTGATGTAGATTCGTTGTTGCGGATTACTTCCTCCGGGATGTCGGCGGTCTTTCCATAGCGGATGTATGTAGTCAGCGTGGATATAAGCCGTCGCCATTTCATTTCTGGGGATACGCCAAAAAGGAGCCGTATAAGCTCCTCACATAATAGGTTGGCTGCAAACTGCTGTAAATCACCTTTGTAGAAACGAACATTTTCTCCACGTTGCTTATAGTATGTGGAGATTTTCATCAGTCCCATAGGTGGATACTTGTTTCTGTAGTTCGGCTCTATCAAAAGCACTTCGCGTGGCATATTTTTATCAGTCCTTCTTGGCTTTCAGCCCTGTATGAATCTTCGCAATTAAATCCTGTGCGATGTCCGGCGCGTTTTGATTAATTAGGTCGTAGATTCGCCCGACGACGCGCCGCGTTTCCTTAGGATATTGCGAGAGTTCGTCTGTAATATACACGGGCTTCGTTTTTTTACCACTCTCCGGCTTTTCTTCCTCAGAAGGAATCTCGGGGAGCGGCTTGAGCGGTTCTGGAGTCTGAGCGATTTCGACCGTACGGACAATTAATTTGACACGGGCGGTGATTTCATCGTCTGCGGTTTCCTTGGACTTCTGAAGCGTCCTCTGCGCCTTTTCAGCCTTTTGCCGCTTTTCCTCCAAAGAGGTTTGCATCGTCTCGCGATCCACATTCCCGCTAAATCCAGTATTAACCTTATCTTTATATGCGGTTATAGACGCGCGGTAATCCTTAATTGACTTATATGCACTCCTCTCCTCGCTGGCAACGTTGCAAAGCTTCCAGAGGCAGTCGAAGAATTCACGCAGTTGAGCTTCAAAGGTATCACGAATAGCGTTCTCGTTAAAGTAGTCGCGCCGAGCATTCGGAATTAGTTCGGGATGAACCGCGAAAACCTCTCCGATGAAATACTCATTGCCTCGTGCGTCTTTGAAC
>DATMYT010000407.1:0-7649 GCA_035560855.1 Negativicutes bacterium
ATATAATAATAGCGGAGATGTGAGAATGTGGGAAAGAAAGAAAAACTGATTGACCGCTTAAAAAGTAATCCAAAGGATTTTACTTTCGAGGAACTGCGAACCGTTCTGGAAGCATTGGGTTTTGAAATATCAAACAAGGGCAGGACAAGCGGTTCCAGGGTAAAGTTTCTGAAAGGAAACCTTGCCATTGTTCTGCATAAACCGCATCCTCGTAAAGAGCTTTTAGAATATCAGATAAAGCAAGTTTTAGAGACTTTAGAAAAGGAGGAATTACTGTGAACAATATGCTGGAACATAAGGGCTATTATGGCACGGTAGAGCTTTCTGATACGGATAACATTCTTTTTGGCAAAGTCATCGGGATTAATAGCCTTATATCCTATGAGGGCGACAGCGTACAGAGTCTTAAAGACGATTTTCAAGGCGCGGTGGATGATTACCTCGAAATGTGTGCTGCAAACGGTGTAGAGCCGGAAAAAATGTATAGAGGGAGCTTTAATGTGCGTATATCGCCAGAGCTTCATAAAGCATTGGTGATATATTCGGCTTCAAGTGGACAGACGCTTAATGCTACCGTGGAAGAAGCGATTAAACGCTACTTCAAAAAAACCGTAAAAAGAAAAACCACCCTCGCAGTCGGATAAACTTATACAAACGCTCCGCAAGGGGCGTTTTTTTGTGTCCGTAATGTTGAATGCCATCATTATGCATTAGTCAACGTTGACTTGTATTATCCTGCTAGGTCTTCCGCCAGTGGCAGAAGCTTTTTTGCCAATAATAGAACAAATTCCTGCCTCCGCCAGTTTTTCAATAAGCCGGTTCATTGTGCGAGGTGTTACGCCAAAACGATCTGAAAGATCCCGAGGCGTAAACATGTTTATTCCTTGCTCATTTACAATGCTGTATAGTCGGATGATTGTATTGACACTGACTCCGGCTTTTTCGGCATGCTTCTGAATGTGGTCATCTATTTTATGGGTGCAGGTGACATCTATTCCCGTATTTTTGATTGGGCCCACAATTTTCTTCCCGTTATAGACTATGTACGCCTTGTTCCCTCCGTTGGTTTCAGCCACCATCATGCCCATATTGGCGTTTTGTTTTGCTTCTTGCGCCGTATTCCCATAGCCAATTCCGATACTGATACCGCTATCAGTATTTTCCCACGTCATTTCTAAAAGACTTATTTTTGTTAGACCTTGGGTTTCAGCTTCAAGAAGCTGTTTGGTGGTGAATAAAAGATAATTCCTTTCTCCGGATTCAACGACTGCCGCTTGGATTCGCTTGGCAAATAAGTAAATTTGTTTTGAGATTTTCATTTTATCGATGATTTGTTGATATTCATCATAACTGAATAGCTGTGAATCATTCGGGGTGCTTATTTGAATGTAAATAGCAACAATCTGGCTCTGCTGGCTTACTTGAATCTGGTAGCTCAGCCTGAGTTTCTTTAAAGATTCTCGTATAATACTCGCCGTGTGTTCAATCATAATGGCAGGAATTCGATTCGCACATAATTTTTCATACACAAAATCCAACGCAGTAATACAACCCGTTACCTTTTGTGTTCGAAACAGCTGTTCGTGAAATGAATAGACATAATTTAGATACCCGGCTGACATGGGTTTGCGATCTGCCAGATATAATTGCAGTTTGTTTTGGCTTATCCCAATTTCAGCATAGGATTCATAGAGAAAACCGGCCAGATAAGAATCAAAACTTACATTGGCGATGTCGAAAGGCTTTGACCGGGAAGCCTCCAAGAGGGCGCGCAAAAGAGAACTGCCGCCTTGAGGGATGTATTCCCAGGGAATAATCGGGGTAACATGTTCTTTCGACAGGATATACGACATTGCGCCACCAAATAAAGCGGCGTCCAAATGAGGCTGCTGGTGTTTGATGATATCCACTGCATCTGTGTAGACAGTATAAGCACAGTCAACAGGTTCAATTTCTGAAAAATCAAGCTGGATAATCTGGGAAATCTTTTCTACAAAGCGTGGTGGAGCTAAAATGCCGACTTTCATGAATAGTATCCTCCTCATTGACACGGCAGAGACTGAGTAAGGGACACACTTTAAGACATGTTAAAGGCTGATGATTCAATTTTATAATAACATCAAATCCAAGGCATAGAAAGAAAAAGACACTGGCGAATTTTTTTTAAGACAAGTTAAAAAGTGGAGGGGTAGAGATGGAGATTACCAAACTTATGGAACAGTTCGATTATGAACAACTTGTGTTTTGCCAAGACAAAACAGCTGGACTTAAAGCGATTATCGCGATCCATGATACGACATTGGGACCGGCATTGGGTGGAACGCGGATGTGGCCGTATGCATGTGAAGATGACGCTCTTATTGATGTTTTGCGTCTTTCGCGGGGAATGACTTATAAGAATGCCGCTGCCGGTTTAAATCTAGGCGGTGGAAAAGCTGTTATTATTGCTGATCCTCGTACCGGGAAAAGCGAAGCGTTATTTCGGGCTTTTGGCCGTTTCGTGGAGAGTCTTAATGGACGTTACATTACGGCGGAAGACGTAGGGATATGTGTTGAAGATATGGACATTGTGCGGCAAGAAACCAAACATGTTAATGGTGTTGGCGCGATTGCGGGCTCAAGCGGCGATCCTTCGCCGGTGACTGCGTTTGGTGTGTTGCGAGGTATGCAAGCATGTGCAAAAGCTGTATGGGGGAGTGAGCAGTTAGCGGGTAAAAAAATAGCCATACAAGGGCTCGGCCATGTGGGATGCTATTTGTCAAAGTATCTTCACGAGGCAGGAGCGAAGCTTGTTGTAACGGATATTAATGAAGCGAATATTGCTCGAGTGGTTCAGGAGACCGGAGCCACGGCGGTGGGACACACAGATATTTTTGGTGTTGAGTGTGACATTTTTGCCCCTACAGCACTGGGAGCCATTTTAAACGATGAAACAATTCCGCAATTAAAATGTAAAATTGTGGCCGGAGCCGCAAATAACCAACTCAAAGAAGATCGACATGGGGATGTTCTTCGGGCGAAAGGAATATTGTACGCGCCAGATTACATCATAAATTCCGGAGGGGTGATTAATGCTGCAGATGAATTAAACGGCGATTATAAACGGGAACGAGTGTTTAAGGCGTTGGAAATAGTATACCGAAATATTGAAGAAATTATTTCTATATCCGAAAGAGAGAATATTTCCACCAACAAAGCGGCGGATATTTTAGCCGAACGGCGGATTGGTATCCTGGGGAAAGTCAGAAGTAGCTTTTTGCCCCGAAATTAATCAACAAGTAGAAAAGCAAAGGGGGACTTACTGTGCCAGGCAAGGATGAAGTTCAGGATGTCGGCGCGTCTACAAAAGTTCCAGTATGGGGATATGTGGCTTTGCTGTTTGCTTTGGTTTTCTTTTCTGGAATATTTTCAGGTGAAAAAAGTTGGCTGTCTGTCTTTGATTTCAATATTGTAAATGGAAATTTTGGAACGATGAAAGATCCTGCTAAAGCTACTTTCACCGGGATGGGAGGTGCGGGTGCAAGAGACGGATATCTGTTCGCGCTCGGGCTCATTCCGGCCTGCATGTTGGCGTTGGGGATTGTTGAAGTCGTGGATCATCTTGGAGGCCTCAAGGCTGCGCAACGCTTATTGACTCCGCTGCTTCGACCGTTGCTGGGAATTCCAGGCATTGCAGGGCTTGCGATGATTTCCAGTATGCAAAGCACCGATGCGGGTGCAGGTATGACCCGGGCTCTCAGGGAGAGCGAGCTGATCACTGAGAAAGAAAAGACGATATTTGCGGCGTTTCAATTTTCAGCCGGTGCTACGATCACCAACTACCTTTCCAGTGGCGCCGCACTCTTTGCATTTCTAACTGCACCGATCATTATCCCCCTTTGTGTAATTTTTGCGCTGAAGATATTTGGCGCCAACTTGATGCGTTTGTATTTGAATAAAATTGTGCGCAAGGAGGATCTTCGCAGTGAGTAACAAATCGTTGCCGGATGTATTTGTCGAAGGTGCGCGCAAAGGGTGGAACATCGGGGTCAGCAGCGTAATTCCCAATGTGTTGATGGCCTTTGCCATCATCCAAGTTTTTCGGATTACAGGGTTGCTTACTTTGTTGGGAACGATCTTTACACCGGTCATGTTACTGTTTGGCCTGCCGGGCGAGGCGATTATGGTGCTGATCAGTTCTTGGCTATCTATGGGCGGTGGAGTAGGAGTGGCGGCCAGTCTCTATAATGCCGGCAATTTATCAAATGTTCATATAACGATTTTGTTGCCTGCGATCTTTCTCATGGGAGCCCAGATTCAATATATGGGCAGATGTTTGGGAACCGCCGGGGTTCAGACAAGGTTTTATCCAGTGCTTTTTCTCATCAGCATTATCAATGCGGCGATAAGCATGTTGCTTATGCGTTTATTCGCATAAAAAAAGGAGCGTAGCTATGCTTGGGACTGAACGGGTAAAAGAAATATACTCAATGTTGCATGAAATACCGGAACCTGGCTTCCAGGAATATAAAACCGGCAGCTTTATCGCAACAACATTGACGCATGCCGGGTATGAAGTGCAAACGGAAGTAGCGGGCACTGGCGTTATTGGAACTTTGCACGGCACAGACGCAGGACCGGTATTTGCTCTTCGCGCAGATATGGACGCTCTCCAGCATGTTGTCGACGGAAAAGAATGCATAATCCATTCCTGCGGCCATGACGCCCATTCGGCTATGGTGCTCGCTGTTGCCGAAGAAGTCGCGAAACGCGGCATTCGTTGCGGGACGTTCAAAGTCGTCTTTCAACCTGCTGAAGAAACGCTGTTTGGAGCATTGCGCATGATCGAAACAGGAAAATTGGACGATATTGAAATTTTGTTGGGAATTCATCTGCGCCCAGAACAGGAAGCAAAACGGGGACAGGCAACACCTGCGCTTTATCATGGAGCCAGCTACATCATCGAGGCGAACATCGCAGGTGCGACAGCTCACGGAGCACGGCCGCACTTAGGTGTGAATGTGATTGACGCGGCGGCTGCTGTAGTCAATGCAATCAATGCAATCCATATGAATCCAGTGGAATCATGGTCGGTCAAAGTAACGAAGTTGCATGCGGGTGGAGCTTCTCTTAACGCAATTCCAGATCAAGCCAGTCTCGCATTTGATCTTCGCAGTCAAGACAATACTGTTATGGAACAACTGATTGAAAAGGTTCAGGCTGCTGTGGAACATGGGGCGGCGACAGTTGGAGCAAAAGCTGCAGTGACAATAAAAGGCGGTGTGCCGGCAGCCGTATATGACGTGCCTTTGATCGAAATGGCGAGAAAATCCATCGCCAAAGTTCTAGGAGAAAAAGGTGTTTTGGACACAATCATAACACCAGGTGGCGAAGATTTTCACTTTTTTGCACAAAAAAAACCTGGACTGCGCGCGGCGTACATCGGACTAGGATGTGACTTGTCTCCTGGGCTGCACCATCCCGCTATGAAGTTTGATACAGATGCATTAGCGGACGGGGTAAATATTTTGCTTGACATGGTAGATCAAATTGGCCGACTCGAAGAGATTAAAAGATGATAGGAGGAACTTCTTATGAAAGTGAAGAAAATCGAAGTGATTCATATCCAGCTTCCTTATGTGGCGCCATTTGAAGTAAGTTTTGGCCGGTTGGTGGATAAGCATGCCCTGATTATTAAATTGCATACGGATGATCTTGTTGCTTATGGAGAATGTACAGCATTCCAAGCGCCATGGTATAACTCCGAAACCGTATGGACCGTAATGCACATGATCAAGGACTATATCGCTCCAAGAATACTAAACCAAGAGATTCAAGGGCCGGAAGATCTGGTGGAACGTCTTTCCTTTATTAGGGGCAATCGCATGGCCATTGCTGCGGTTGAAATGGCATGGTGGGATTTGGAGATGCGGGCGCAGAAGAAATCTCTCAAAACACTTCTTGGCGGCGTACAGGATGAGATCCCTGCGGGCGCCAGCATTGGTATCCAGACTACTGTGCAAATCCTCCTGGATAAAATTGGCGCCCATTTGGACTTGGGCTATCGAAAAATAAAAGTCAAAATTAAGCCGGGTTGGGATGTAGACGTTCTGCGAACCATCCGGAAAACATTTCCCTACGCACCTTTGATGGCGGATGCAAATTCTGCCTACAGTCTTGACGATATTGATGTTTTTAAAGCAATGGACGAATTTGACCTGATGATGATAGAACAGCCCTTGGCGGAAGATGACATTATCGACCATATCAAACTGCAAAGCGCCATTAAAACTCCGATATGCCTGGACGAAAGCATCGAGAGTTGCGAAGATGCACGAAAAGCAATTGAACTTGGCGCATGTAAAATTATCAATATTAAACCTTCTCGAGTGGGTGGACTTCTTGAATCAAAGAAAATTCATGATTTGTGCCAAAAAAATGGGATTCCCGTGTGGTGTGGAGGCATATTCGAGTTAGGTATCGGGCGGGTTCAGAATATAGCGCTAGCCAGTCTGCCCAATTTCACCATACCAGGGGATCTTTCTCCCAGTAAGCGGCATTTTCATGAAGATATTACGATTCCCCGGGTCGATATCAATGAGCGGTGCATGATTGTGGTTCCGGATGAGAAAAATGGCATTGTTTATGAAATCGACGATGCTGCGATTGCCCGCCTTACCAAAGAACAGTTTGAATTAACCTGAAATCATGCAGTGGAGCGACAAAGTTATTAACATAACTTTTTGAACTAGAAAGGGGGGAAGATATTATGGCAGGAAATTACAAAACTTATCAAGTAGGTGACTTCACAGTCACTCGCGTCTTTGAAAAGACTAGCGTCGTAGGTACCCCGGAGTTTTTATTTCCCGATTGGGATCCTGCCATTATGCAAGAGCATGAACATTGGCTGGTTCCAGGAAGCATGGATGAGGCGCATGAACATTTAATCCGAAGTATTCATACTTGGGTTGTGAGGACTAAACATCATACGATCCTTGTCGACACCGCTACCGGCAACGATAAGGAACGCCCATTCATTCCGAGTTTTCACCATCTTCATTTGCCTTACCTCGATCGGCTTAAAGCTGTAGGGGTTGCCCCAGAAGCAGTTGACTATGTCCTCTTAACGCATTTACATGCGGATCATGTCGGTTGGAATACTCAACTTGTGGATAATCGTTGGATTCCAACGTTCCCAAATGCAAAATATATTTTTCCAAAAGCGGAACAACAATTTTTCTCCAGTCCAGAAAGTCACAATGAGCACTATAAGACGAATATAGGGGTGTACGAAGATAGCGTTCTACCGATAATTGAAGCTGGGCAAGCCGAAATGATCGACATTTCCGGCGGAGAGTTATTTGAGGGGATAGCGTTTCACCCAACACCAGGGCACACCATTGGTCACATGGCAATTAGTCTTACATCACTGGGACAAAGTGCTCTTTTTGGTGGTGACGTCATGCATCATCCGCTTCAAGTCTATCAGCCAAAATGGAACACTGGTTTCTGCGAATTTGCGGAGCAAGCACGGACCTCACGGCTTTGGACGCTTGAGTATGCGGTTGAACGGCGCGCCATTTATTTCGGCGGGCACTTTGCCGAAAGCTCCGCTGGCTTCGTGACGCGCAAAGGCGATCACTTTCAATGGCGGTTTGAATAATTTGTAT
>DATMYT010000408.1:0-3964 GCA_035560855.1 Negativicutes bacterium
ACAGATACGTTCTTTGGTGAATTATGCAGGAGTTTTCGATTAAAACGGCTAATTATCAAAAATAGTATTTTGCCTTTAAGAAATATGTAATCGCACAGGGAGGAATAATAATGCCTTGGTTTTTAGCTTACAATGGTCAACAAATCGGTCCGCTGGAAGATGCACAGGCGCGCGCCCAGGCACAGGCGAATCCAAATGGACTTGCCTGGCGGGACGGATTTGCCCAATGGATACCTATCGTACAAGTGCAGGAACTATTGCCTGCCGCACCACCGGCTCCTGTGAATTACCAGGCGCAAGCGCCAGCGTATGGAACCCCTTATACTGCACCGCAGGCAACCTTGCCGGAGGTGGCCGATGAAGTGGATTACAAAATCGTTGGGGCTGAGATGCAATTTGTCGAAATAGAACTGGATCCAGGCGAAAGCGCCGTGGCGGAAGCCGGCGCCATGATGTACAAAGAATCATACGTGGAAATGGATACTTTATTTGGCGACGGGTCCAAAACCGCTGCGCAGGGCGGATTTATGGATAAACTGATGGGCGCCGGTAAACGGCTTTTGACAGGAGAAAGCCTTTTTATTACAGTATTTACACATCGTGGTCAGGGCAAGGCGCATGTGGCATTCGGCGCTCCTTATCCGGGAAATATAATTCCCGTGAAACTGACCGACGTGGGCGGGATGCTTATCTGCCAGAAAGACAGCTTTCTTTGTGCAGCGCGCGGAGTATCCATCGGCATATTTTTTCAGCGCAAGATCATGACAGGGTTGTTCGGTGGCGAAGGCTTCATCATGCAAAAGTTGGAAGGTACTGGTATGGTATTTATGCATGCTGGCGGGACGATCGTAGAACGAATCTTGCAGCCGGGCGAAGTCTTGCATGTGGATACAGGCTGTGTGGTGGCGTTCGAGCAGACGGTGCAGTTTGACGTGCAACAAGCGGGGAATATAAAAACTGCGCTGTTTGGCGGCGAAGGACTGTTTTTTGCGGTTCTTCGAGGCCCGGGGAAATTGTGGCTGCAATCGTTGCCGTTTTCTCGTTTGGCTGGTAGAATGCTGCAAGCGGCTCCTCAACGGGGTGGATCCAAAGGTGAAGGATCGATTATTCCTAGCCTGGGTGGATTCTTTAGTGGGGATAAGGACGACGACTGAGACTGTCCGTTACCAGCAAGACAAATAAAAAATGAGGCGACGGAAAACTTGCAAAAGGTTGTCCATCGCCTCATTTTATTTTATTCACATAAACCCCCAAAATCGCTAAGAGCTTAAGTCGCCTATAAACCGAGCGGCGCGTTCATCATTAAGGACTTCCTGAACAAAGACCGTTTGGTTGTCTAAATCTGCCAAATCCAGCAAAAATGGCATTTCCAAAACAGACTCGTCAGAGTTTGCGAAAATCTTTAATTGAGGACGGTGCGGCATATCCTGATTGGCCGACATAACGACACCAACAAGGCCGTTAGTTAACTCAACCAGGCTCCCAATGGGGTACATAGGTATTCGGGATAGCAAAGCTTTAGCGATTTTTAAGTCGAAGCGCGTACCGGCGCCGGCCATGATTGCTTCATAGGCGAGGTACGCTTGACAACCCTTGGTGTCGGTTGCGCCGGAGCAGAGGTTTTCGTAAACATTGACAGCTGATACAATACGAGAAAATGGATGTAGTGTCTGTCGCGTCAACTGGGCCGGATAGCCTGTTCCATTGGCAGTTTCATGATGCTCCTGCGCAACCTTTGCGATGGAGTCAGGTAAGTTGGCTGCTTGGGTAAGAATGGCATGGCCCCAGTTGGAATGTTCGCGGTAGATGGCAAATTCTTCAGAAGTGAGACTTCCACGGCGAGCAATTAGGTCTTGCGGGATCATCAGCAGCCCAATATCGTGCAGTAGGGCGGCCAACGCCAATTCATGCAGTGGTTCGGAACTGTTAATTCCCAAAGATAAGGCTGTGGTAGTTGACAGCAAAGCAACATTGACCGAATGGGACAGGATGTCGCGTGAATTGCGATCGATATGCGCTATATGGATTAAAGCGCGCGGATCCTGCGTTGCCTCTTCCACCACGCAATGTACGGTTTTTTGTTCGTCTTCCGACATGGAAAATTGCTCGGCTCGACGGATCATGTTGAAAGCATGCTCGACCATGAGCCGGGCTCTGTTTCGGGTGGCTTCCTGCGCGGCCTCGGGAATGGGAGGCAGTATAATCTGGGGATTGCACACAAAGACGGAGAGGATTTCCCAGTGCTTAAGTAAAGCGATTAGTCGCTCTGTCAAAGCAGTCCCGGCCGAAACCATAATGGTGCCATCCTGATCGTATACATCCCTGGCTAAGACCATATTAGGACAAACAAATGCAAGCGCAAGTCTTTGCATGGAGATCGGCTTCCTTTCGGTTGTGTCAGCGGAAAGGTTCATTGCTGCCTCGTTTCTGCTGACTTCGTAATCCCTTGTTTCGGTACATATCGGCGTCAGCTTCTTTAAACAGTTCGCGCATTGCAAAAGGGGCTGCGTCGGCAACGGCAAACCCGATCGAAAGCCCAAGCGCTGGATGGTTACTTGCAGCATTATATTGCTCAATTTCAGCGAAGATACGACGCTGAATGGCTGTTATTGTATTGCGGTTGGCATTGGGTAACAGAATGGCAAATTCATCACCGCCGATGCGTGATACGGTGGATTCAGGCGGCGCTGACTTCATAAGAATTTTTGCCGCGGCGCGCAGCAGCGAATCTCCGGCGGGATGTCCCAGAGAATCATTGACGTGCTTTAGACCGTCCAGATCCATAATCATTAACGCAACAGGAAGAGTCGAATCATTATCCATGGCTGTCATGCCTTCTTCAAAGCTGATCCGGTTCTGGAGGTCGGTTAGCGGATCGTGGCAGCTAAGATAGTGCAGTCGCTCTTCATTCAGCCGCAGGGCATTGAGAGCCTCCATTTGTTGTAGCCGCTGCAGCCCGATATCCGCAAGCATATTTGCCTGATCTTTAAGATATTTTAGTAACAAGGTCAACCGCATTGGGGGGATGACGGAAAATTTGCCGAGCGCCTTGCGGTATTCAGCCGGATCGAGACCCCGATTAGAAGCGTCGAGGGAAACGGATACCTCGTCTGGCGGCTCCGTAAAAAATCCTCCGATATAAACGGAAGCCAAATGTTCTCCTTCCACCACAATGGGACAAGCATAGTGCATCATGCCTGTGGGACATTGCCGACAAGTGTAGGAAACAGGATCAAGATGCGTAGAAATATAGGCATGACAGTCGCAGGTTTTTTGAGTGCCTGCGGTACAAAGTCCGCGCCAGCCGGCGCAAAACAAAAAAGTTCCATCCGCTTCAATAATGCCAATGGCAATGTCGGTCAACCAGTACAAGCTTCCCATCAGTTCCTGTAATTTTGAGATATCAGCCAAATCAGAGAATCCGTACTTCATCTCTAGCCTCCTGTTAATTAAGAGAAATTTTCGACAAACAAGCCGGGGGTTCCTGCTCAAAGACACTTCATCCCCAACAGGATTTTTCCAGGGGCTCTTACTTTACAACCATTTTCGCAGTAGAATCATAGATGAAATGAGTTAGCAAAGGGGACTAAAAATGCGTCACTATTTTGCCTATTTATCGAGGATGCGCCTAATTCGTCGTTGGGGGTTGATGCGAAACACCTATGAGGAGAATATCCAGGAACATAGTATGCAGGTCGCATGGGTGGCCCACGGGTTGGCGGTTATCCGCAATACCTACTTCGAGGGTGCGGTGAATGCGGACCGTGTTATGACATTGGCGGCTTTTCATGAAGCCGGAGAGGTCTTTACCGGAGATCTGCCGACGCCAATCAAATATTTCAATCCAGAGATCAAGCGAGCCTATGCTGCGATCGAGGATTTTGCAAAAGACCGCTTGAGCAATATGTTGCCGGAGGAGTTACAGGCAGCATATAAGCCGCTGTTGTTTCCTCAGGATGATGAG
>DATMYT010000409.1:0-7600 GCA_035560855.1 Negativicutes bacterium
TACCAAATATTATTGGCTGATCGGGAAACTGAAGGCCACAGAACGCATAATAACGTTCTGTGGCCTTTTTTTAATTTTTTGGAACGGGAGTAAGGCTATGGAACATTGCGCAACGGAATTGGACGAGATTAACCGGGAAAATGCCGGAACCTATGACCACTTGGTTAAGAAGCATCCTTGCTTTAACGGAGAAGCTCATGCCAAATACGGACGCATCCATTTACCGGTAAGCCCTGCCTGCAATATTCAGTGCCGGTTTTGTAAGAGAGGTTTCAACAAGTCGGAAAACCGACCGGGCGTTAGCGCCGGCATATTGAAACCTAGTGAAGCATTGGCTGTTGTAACACGTGCACTGGAACTTTGTCCGCAGATTACGGTGGTGGGGATTGCCGGACCGGGCGACACCTTGGCAACAGACCATGCCACTGAAACCTTCCGGCTGATTTCTGGCCATTACCCGGACTTGATTTGCTGCCTTAGTACAAATGGCCTACGGTTGGCTGAAAAAGCAAAAACGCTGATCGAGGTTGGCGTAAAAACAATCACTGTGACCGTAAATGCCGCTGACGTGAAGACGTTGGCCAAGGTGTGCTCCCATGTAAATTATGGAGGGCAAGAGCATGTTGGTGAGGCAGCGGCGGAAAAATTACTGACAGCACAGAGAGCTGGAGTTAAAAAGGCAGTTGAACTGGGGCTTGTCGTGAAAATGAATACGGTGCTGATTCCAGGAATGAACGATCATCAGATTGGCGAGATTGCGAAGTTGGGCGCTAGTCTCGGCGTTAGTTTTATCAATGTGATTCCGTTGATTCCCCAACATGAATTGAGTCATTATCCGGCGCCTGATTGCCTGTCGTTGAATATCGCCCGGGCAGCCGCTGAACAGTATCTGCCGGTTTTTCGTCACTGCCGGCAATGCCGGGCGGATGCCTGCGGAATTCCCGGCAGTAATCAGGACTGGGCTGAGAAGCTTTATGGCAATCGGTTTCAAAATACATTTTCACATGGCTGAAGCGAAAGGGTGAAGAGATGGCTTTTAAAGTTGCCGTTGCCAGTAGCGACGGAAAATTCATCAATCAACATTTTGGCCGGGCAGAAGATTTTTATATTTTTGTACTGAATGAAACAGGGCGGGGCAGTTTTCGCTTTTTGGAACAACGTAGCAGCACATCCCCCTGCTCGTATCAGCAGCACGACGACGCCTTACTGGAGGCAACAGCTGTTCTGTTGGCGGACTGCAAGGTGGTGCTGGTCAACAGAATCGGCACTGGGGCCAGAATGGTATTAGCCTCAAAAAACATCATCGCGTTGGAGGCTTCGGAGTTCATCGGGGACGCGCTGATAAAAGTAGGCCGATCAGCCCATATCCTGACCATTACAGCATAGAGAAGCGGAAGGGGAACATTATGACAAAGAAAAAAATCAAGCAAATTGCCATTTACGGCAAAGGAGGAATTGGTAAGTCGACGACTACTTCCAATATAAGTGCGGCGTTGGCCCGTGATGGTTATAAAATTTTGCAGGTTGGCTGCGATCCCAAGAGCGACTCTACCAATACGCTGCGTGGCGGTACTTACATTCCCACAGTGCTGGATACCATGCGGGAAAAATCAGCGGTGAAGGCGTCGGAAATTGTCTTCGAGGGCTTTGGCGGTGTATATTGCGTCGAGGCCGGCGGACCGGCTCCCGGAGTGGGTTGCGCCGGACGAGGAATAATCACGGCGGTGCAGCTACTGAAGCAGTTGAAGATATTTGACGATCTGGATTTGGATTATGTGATCTACGATGTTCTGGGCGACGTGGTGTGCGGCGGGTTTGCCGTGCCGATCAGGGAAGGGATTGCCGAACACGTTTTTACCGTATCATCGGCGGATTTCATGGCGATTTATGCCGCAAACAATTTGTTCAAGGGGATTCAGAAATATTCCAATACAGGGGGAGCCTTGTTGGGCGGTATTATTGCCAATTCCATCAATGCACCCTATGCCCGGGACATTATTGATGATTTTGCTGCCCGTACGCAGACTCAGGTTATTGAGTACGTGCCCAGATCTGTAACGGTAACGCAAAGCGAATTGCAAGGGAAAACGACAATTGAGGCTTTTCCGAAATCCGAGCAGGCAAAGGTATATCATAGCCTGGCCCGAAAAATTGCCGCACACACGGATTCGAAGACCCCGTCGCCTTTGGAGATCCATGATCTGCGGCTCTGGGCGTCGACTTGGGCTACGAACTTGATAGCCTTGGAAAATGGCGAAGTCAGGGGCGCAGCACAGAGTATCTGAACAAGGAGGGGCGCAGATGAGCAGACGGCAGCTTACGGCAATTCATTGGAAAAAGGCCAAGGATGGTCAAATGATTAAAAAATATTTGCCCATCAACCGCAATACACGGGCTGACGGCGGTTGCATTCATCTGCCGGTAAGCCCTCTATGCAATAGCCAATATCGGTTTGACAAACGCGGGATTAATAAATCAGATAGCCGTACGACTTCGTTGTTACAGCCGGTCGAGGCGTTGACGCTGGTGGAACAAGCTGTCGCCTTGTTTCCTCGGATTAAGGTAGCGGGTATTGCAGGACCCGGTGATCCACTGGCCAGCAACCATGCATTGCAGACCTTTGCCATGATCCATGAGCGATTTCCTCAGCTGAAAAACTGCCTTGCTACTAATGGTCTGATGTTGCGGGAAAAAGCGACAGAGTTGGTAGACGCCGGAGTCAAAACAGTGTTTGTCGCGATGCATGGTACTGATATTCAAGCCATGGCACAGCTGTTGAACCATATCAATTATGGCGGGAAATATATGACTGGCGAAATGGCGGCGCGATACCTGCTGCTGTCACAAGTGGCGGGCATCCGAAAAGTTATTGAGTTGGGCGTGACCGTTAAGGTCAATACTGTATTGATTCCCGGTTTCAATCAACATCAAATCGGCGAAATTGCCAAACTTGTTGCCAGCTTAAAAGTGGACTCGATGAATATTGTTCCCTTGGCGCCCCAACCGGACGACAAAGAATATCGCGCGCCGACAGGTCGGGAACTTCAGGCGGCCAGAACGGTTGCCGGCCAATATATTGCTGTTGTCAGTCAATGCAAGGCATGTCGATTGGCTGAAACCAATCTTGTCCCAGATGGTATGGCTGCAGGCGATGAATGGGTTAGTTGGGGAATCAACTCCATTCTGCCGTGATACAAAGTGAAGCATTATATCGAGGAGGCGGTACCGGAATGAAGCCACGTGATATTGTGTTACAAGCGATTCGACCCCAGAAAGGGGTCCAACTCTCGCGATTTCCAGTTGCGCTACTGTCTGGAGGGACGTGGACTTTTCTGCAACGGGATCTGTCGCTAAAAAACGTTTTGGATCATCCGGCGGTTGCGCCGCAAGTCATTGTTGATGTGAACAACGAAATTCAGTCCGATATCGTATGGCCGGGTTCCGGCTATCATAACCTCTTGGCGCAGATTTTCGGCGGCAAAATCAAGTTTCGGGAACGGGGGAATATTGATGTCATCGGTACGGCATTTGATAACCTTGCGGCCTTAGATAAACTGGACGTATCCCTGATTGATAAAAATGAGTGGATTGGCTCTCTACGGGAAATCATTGCAGCGGTCCATGAAAAGATTGGCGAGCAGTATTTGATTGGTACATCTAGTTGGGGACCGTTTACGCTAGCCGGACAATTTTACGGGGTCGAAAAAGTTATGAGCGGACTCTACAAAGATAAAGCTGGAATTCATGCCTTACTGGAAGTGATGACGGAAGTGGCCTACCGCTATCTGTCCCCGGCAGTGGCCAAAGGCGCACAATTGATTTCTATCGCCGAACCGACGGCTTCGGGAGATTTGATTTCACTGCGCCATTTTGAGGAATTTGTCGCACCGTATCTGGCTCAATTAATTTCACGACTAAAACAGGACGGAGCACTCATTACTCTGCACATCTGCGGCAATATCAATGATCGTGTGAAGTTGGTGCCCGGTCTCGGCGTCGATTTGCTGTCAGTTGACTATAAGGTGGATTTGACGAAGGCCGCCGAGGTTCTTGACAATAAAGTTGCGCTGGCCGGTAATGTAAATCCAGTGATTCTAAAAGATGGGTTGACGGAAGATCTAATCGTCGCAACCCAGCAAAGTCTGCGCAAAGGCCGAAAATACGAGCGGTTTGTATTGATGCCGGGATGCGACATTCCCCCGGTAACTCCACTGGCCAATGTCAAAACGTTTTTCAGTGTGGGACTGGATGCCCCGCGTCCGAGATCCGATTATTGAAGTACTTGTCAGAGAAGGAGAGGTTGATATGAGCTATCTGGAACAAAAAGAACCGCCAAAGCGGGAAGATCGGCTGCATGCCTGTATAGCTTGCGGAGGGTCGCTAAGCGGCGTTGTGAAACGGATGCGCTGTTGCCTGCCAGACGGGGAACGGGGTTTTACCCAAAACTCGATTTGCCTGCTATTACCGGCAATGGGAATTATGGCTAGTCTTCCCAACAGTGTGGTGCTGATGCATGGAGCTTCCGGCTGCGGATCTTCCGCTCACGCCAGTAATGCAGCCGTACGCGCCGGCAATACACAACGGTGGGGCGTAGTAAAAGATGGCATTTGGGCTTCGACCGCACTGACCGAACAGGAAGTTATTGGCGGCGGAGAAGACAAACTGGCTGCAGCCATCCGTGAGCTGGACCGACGATTTAAACCGGACATTATTTTTGTGGTTGCTGGTTGTGTTCCCGGGATTATCGGCGATGATGTCAATGGAGTGGCGACTCAGTTGCAGCCGGAAGTTGCTGCGAAACTGCTGCCTGTGCATTGCGAAGGATTCAAGACCAAGATATGGGCTACAGCATATGACGCAATTTATCATGCGGTGGGGCAGGTGATGCTAAAAAACGCCGATCAGAAACCGGCAACGCAAAAACAGGATAAACCCCTGATCAACCTGTTTAATGTCGGATCCATGGGTCGGATTGATGAAATCGAACTGGAGCGGCTGTTACAGACGTTGGGTTTTGATACCAACATTTTCCCCGTATTCGCCAAGACCGAAAATATTTACAGATTAACGCAGGCCAGCCTGTCTATCAGTACCTGCCCGACACATGACGATTATTTGTTGCAGTATCTGGAGGAAAAATTCCATATCCCGTACGTGTTTCGACATATGCCTATCGGGGTTCGCAACACGGGAGAATGGTTGCGCAGTGTTGGCGAACACTTCGGCATACAGGAGCAGGTGGAAGCCCTGATTGCCAAGGAAGAAGCAGAGCTTAACGCAGCACTGACGGAACTGAAACCGGCATTTGCCGGAAAAAAGGTATTTGTTAGCGCCGGGGAGTTCCGATCACTGGCTACAGCCATCTTACTGGCTGAACTGGGTTTTGATGTGGTGGCGGTACGGGCCTATCATCATGATGAGTTTGCCGACGGCGAGTATGACAAACTGGCGGCGATTACGGCCAAGGATTTTGCGTTCAATATTGCCAACTGCCAACCGTTTGAGGAGGCTAATCTATTGTTGCGGGAAAAACCGGATGTATTTCTGGGGCACATGAACTGCAACACGACGGCCGCCAAACTGGGTACAGTGGTCAGCCCGATTTATAATGCCGGACTCCAGTTTATGGGATATCAGGGAGCGTACCAGTTGGCGCGGCGATTGCACCGCCAGTTGACCAATTCTCGCTTTAATCAGAAGCTTAGTCGATGGACCCGGTTGCCATACCAAGAGTCTTGGTATGAGCAGAACCCATTTGCCTATATAAAGAATGCAGAAGGTGATGAATGATGGGGAATTTCGTTGAACGCCCCCGGTTTACCTGCGCCTTGGGAGGAGCGATCACTACGGTCAGTGCGCTGCCCCGAACCATACACATTATTCATGCACCCCCCGGTTGCGCTGGTAATCTGGCCTGGACCCAGGCCGGCGGCTGCGGTTTGCAGGTGGGTGGGTATTGCGGCGGCATGAGCATGCCTGGTACTAACGTCCAGGAACGGGAAGTGGTATTCGGTGGAGCGGATCGTCTTAGTGAACAGGTCGACAATACCCTAAAGGTAATGGATGGTGATCTGTATTTTGTGCTGACCAGTTGCGTCACGGAAATTATTGGTGATGATGTACGGTCGGTCGTCGGTCCCCTGGCTAATGAGGGAATTGCAATTATTTATGCTGAGACCGCCGGCTTTAAGGGAAACTCTTACCAAGGGTATGATTTGGTGATCGAAAGTCTATTTCGGAACTATGTGATCAAGAACAAGCGCAAAACGAAGAAACAGGTCAACTTGTGGGGCGTACCGCCCGGGTTTGATGCGTTCTGGCGGGGTAACTTGCTGGAACTGCGCCGCTTACTGCAGCGACTGGGCCTGTCGGTGAACACCTTCTTTACGGGAGAAGATAATCTGGAAGCCATTCGCAAGGCTGGGAGCGCCGGATTGAATATTGTTGTTTCGGAAGTGTTTGGTGGGCAAGCAGCGGCCACTGCCACTGAAATTCATGGGATTCCTTCGCTTATTTCTCCGTTGCCGATCGGCCCGAGCGCTTCGGCTGAATTTTTGCGGCGGGTAGGGGCAGCCTGCTCTATTGATGAACGCTTGACCGAACAAGTCATCACAGAAGAGACTATGCGCTATTATCAGTTTCTGGAACCGCTGACCGATTGTTTTAATGATATGGATTTGCAGCGGTATGCCGCAGTGGTAGGCGACGCCAATTATGCGGTAGGAATTACGCGATTCTTAGCCGATGATTTGGGCTGGTTGCCGGAAGTCACTGCGGTTACCGATGTCTTGAATGAGGTGCAGGAACAAAAGATCGTAGCCAGCCTGAGCAGCTTGGAGTCAAAACTGTATCCCAAGATTATTTTTAGTCCGGATACTTCCGTGATTCGACAGGAAATCAATGCCCATTGGCAAGAAAAGTCTCAAAGTATCGGCCGTTACAGTAATCCACCCAACCCCGCTTTTGTGGTCGGCAGTTCGTTCGAACGGGAACTGGCCAAGGATCTGGGCGCACCGCATCTTAGCGTGAGTTTCCCTGTGAGTAACCGGGCAGTGCTGGATCGTGGATATACCGGATATACCGGCGGCCTGCGTCTGATAGAAGATCTGATCGGAACCATCATTGCCGGGAGGTAGAATGGACAACGTGCCATGAGGGAAAAATCTAAAAATTGGTTGACATTGGATATATTGGGTGTTACTATAAACAAAATATAATCCGGGCTGATTAGTAAGACTGAAGGCCAAAGAAGTTGATTTTTCGACTTCTTTGACCTTGTTTTTTTGCTCTCGACCCATTCAACGAGGAGGTGTTTATTCTCTATTATTCGGTGCCCTATCCTTTTCCCTAAAAAAAATAGAGGAGTGAAGTACTTGAAAAAACATGGCAGTTTGATCGCAGTAATATTATTATTTGTTTTTGCGTTGACATTAACCGGTTGCGGTGGTGCAGCTGAAAAACCGGCTCAAAAGAAAATTACCTTCGGCGTATCTCCCGGACCTTATGGCGATATGATTCGTTATGCCATTAAGCCCGGCCTGGAGAAAAAAGGCTATACGGTGGAGCTTAAAGAGTTTAGCGACTGGGTACAGCCTAACCT
>DATMYT010000410.1:0-2869 GCA_035560855.1 Negativicutes bacterium
CGATGACACTTTGACACTGGCGTTGGTGGAAGAACTGGCGGCTGAAGGAATTGCTGTTTTGGATCAGACGGAATTGCTGCAGCCGCTGATGCCTTCTCCGGGAGTGATGACGAAGCGGCAGCCAACAGAACAAGAGCTAGCGGATATGCGATTTGGTTTGGATATGGCCAAAAAAATCGGTGGGTTGGACATCGGGCAGACGGTAGTTGTAAAAAATCGGGCCATCATGGCAGTGGAAGCCATTGAGGGAACGGACGCCTGTATTCGGCGAGGAGGCCAACTTGGGCGCGGTGGCGTGACGGTGGCTAAGTCGGCCAAACCAAGACAAGACATGAGGTTTGATGTTCCCGGCATCGGGCCGGACACAATTGATTCGATGGCTGAGGCGGGCGCAGTGGCGCTGGTGATCGAAGCCGGTCGAACATTGGTCGTAGATCGAGAAGCAGTGGTGGAACGAGCGAATCAGCATGGGATGACAATTGTTGCAATGGCAGGAGATGAAGCGGGTCCCCATGACTAAAGTCATGATTAGTGCCGGAGAAGCATCCGGTGATCTACACGGCGCCAGCGTGGCGGAGGCCCTGAAAAGTATGCAACCGGAAATTGAGCTGCTCGGCATGGGGGGCTCCAATATGCGCGCTGCAGGCGTTGACATCGTTTATGATATTGCGGATATCGGCGTGATGGGGTTCGTGGAAATTTTGCGGAATCTGCCGATGTTTTTTCGTCTTCGCAATATTTTATCCCAGATCATGGACGAACGTCGACCAGATGTACTGGTATTGATCGATTATGGCGGGTTTCACATGGCAATGGCGCAGGTAGCAAAGAAGAAAGATATCCCGGTGGTTTATTATATTTGTCCGAAAGCATGGGTCTGGGGGAAATGGCGAGCTAAGGCCATTGCGGGCTGGGTCAAAAAAGTGGCGGCGATTTTTCCATTTGAGGCAGACATATATCGGGAGGCAGGCGCTTCGGTCGAATTTGTCGGACATCCACTGGTGGATATTGTACGCCCATCTATGGACCGTGAGGCGGCTTACCGGCATTTTGGCGCGGACCCGAACCGTCCGCTACTACTGCTGTTACCGGGCAGTCGGTATCAGGAAGTGTCGAGTTTGTTGGAACTGATGCTGGCGGCTGCCCGCAAAGTTTTGGTACAATTACCAGACTGTCAGTTTTATTTGCCAGTGGCATCGACTATTCCAATGGATCGCATCGAATCCGTGGTGCAGGCATCCGGTGTTCCGGTTGTCTTTACCCGTAACAGCACTTATAATTTGATGCAAATCGCCGATTGCGCGATCGCGGCCTCCGGCACTGTGACTCTTGAAGCAGCTCTGATGGGCTTACCCTCTGTCATTATTTATCGTGTAAAAACGGCGACTTATTGGCTAATCCGTGTCGTAGCCGATGTATCTCACGTAGGATTACCGAATATTGTGGTTGGACGGCGCATTCTGCCGGAATTGATTCAGAACGATGTGACGGCGGATAGCGTCTGCCGGGAAGCGTTGCGACTCATGACTGATTCTGTGGCAAAAGCTCAGGTCAAGGCCGATTTGCAGGAAGTTCGCATCAAACTTGGCGAACCGGGAGCGGTCAGGCGGGTAGCACGGATCGTGCTGGATGTGGCGGCGGAGGCAAAATTATGACTTCAATGATGATTTATATGCGTTTGCTGCGTTACCTGAAACCTTATGTTCCGCAGACCTTCATGGCGGTGGGATGTATGCTGTTGGGTACGGCAGCTAGTTTGTATGTTCCTTGGATCGTCCGTGATGTCATTGATGGGGTTTTGGTCAACAAGGACATTATGCTGCTCAATACAATTACAGCTGGGATCATAGTGGTGTTTGCCCTGCGGGGTTTTTTTGTATACGGCCAGACGTATTTAATGTCCTATATCAGCCAGAAAATTGTGATTGATTTGCGGGAAGCCTTGTTCCGGCATTTTCAGCGTCTCTCCGTATCCTATTTTGACCACAGCCGGACAGGAAAAGTACTCAGCTATATGACCAATGATGTAGGTGCTTTGCAAGGAGCTCTGGCGCAGAATGTTATCGAGCTTTCAACCGAATCCCTTACGTTGGTGGGATCGTTGGTGGCCATGTTTTACCTTCATTGGCAGTTGGCTCTGCTGACACTTGTTACGGTGCCTTTGGTGGCGCAAGCCATAAAGATATTCGGCGTGAAGCTTCGCAAGGCGAGCGGCACGATGCAGCAGAGGGCTGCGGAAATAACATCGGTGTTGCAGGAAATGATCGTATCCATTCGTCTGATCCGATTGTTTGTTCGGGAAGACTATGAAATTGACCGCTTCAACAGGGAGAACGAAAATAATTTCAACGCACAAATGAAAGCTGCCCAATTATCGGCTACGTTGACGCCGGTCGTTGAATTTTTAGCCGCTATTGCGGTGACAATCATTGTCTGGTACGGAGGAAGGGAAGTAATTAGCGGTAATCTGACTTCTGGTTCGCTCATAGCGTTTCTTGTGTATGCCGTCAATATTTCAAATCCGGTAAAACGGCTAGGTAACGTATATGGCAGTATTCAGAGAGCGGTCGCGGCAGCTGAACGCGTTTTTGACGTACTTGATATTTCGCCGGAAATTCAGGATGAGCTAGGTGCAATTGATCTGGCGCCTGTACAGGGGCGAGTGACTTTTGAAAACGTGACTTTTGAATATCGCACCGGTGAACCGGCACTAAGAAACATGTCAATTGATATTCCACCTGGGCAGGTTCTGGCTATTGTGGGACCAAGCGGTGCTGGAAAATCAACGATTGCAAATTTGTTGCCCCGTTTTTATGACCCACAGGAAGGGGCTATTTTTATTGATAGTGTTGACATCAAAAAAGTAACC
>DATMYT010000411.1:0-9035 GCA_035560855.1 Negativicutes bacterium
ATTTTTATGGAATTTTGCACAGGTATTTTGCATGTTAAAAATGAAAGAAGTTGGCTCAAAAACAATTGAGTCAACTTCTTTTAATCGCTTGATATTAACAATGTAGACCGTTGATTAATCCTCGATTCACAGGAGTTACAAGCGGTTCCATAAATCAAATTGACGCAAATGCCACCCCATCTTTACTCGGAAAATTTCAGAGCTTTCTTCGGGCATTTTGACACACACACGCCGCACTTGATGCAATCCGGCTCGGCAAAAAGTTCGCCATTTTTATATGGTTCCAAATTCATCGGACAAACCTTGGCGCACAATCCGCAACTGACACAGGCGTCTTCGACACGGATCGGATTTTTCCCTTTTGACAGCAGTGATGCCAGGGTTCCCATCGGACAGAAACTGCACCAAGTTCGCGGGCTGAATTTCAACGCCAGAAAAATACCAATCAACGTAGTTATGAAAATCACCCGCAAAAACACCATTCCAATTGCTTCCATGCTGGGCCAGGCATTCACCATTTGCCAAGTAAATAAACCCATAATCAAGGCCAACACACCGTACCGAAATCCCGGAGCGCGCGCCCAGCCGGGGATCTTTCGCGACGGATTCATTTTTGCAAAGACTCCATCCCAAAGACTACCGCGCGGGCAATAGTTGCCGCACCATGCCCGGCCCTTGAACGGGGCCAGCGCCACCGGCGCCAACATGCAGACCAGAGCCACGACGCCCAGCACGGGGTAGAAAAAAAATCCCACCAATAAATATGCCACCAATACAAAGTATGCGTACTTTTTCCAGATAATAACCCGCCCCCATTTATGCCCCCCCGTCCCGGGGAGGGTTATCTATATTATACGCATCCACTATATTTTTGTCCATATCTTTCGCAGAAAAAAGGCGGCGTCAGTTCACACCAACGCCGCCCATGACTATTTTATTCCACTGTTACGCTTTTAGCTAAGTTTCGCGGTTTGTCCACATCGCAGCCCCGGGTCACAGCCGCATAGTAGGCCAGTAGTTGCAGCGGAATGACGGCGAGAATGGGAGCCAGATATTTGTCGGTAGCAGGAATGAATATGGTATGGTCGACATATTTTTTGATCTGATCGTCGCCTTCCATCGCCAAGCCGATGACTACCGCGTCACGAGCCTTGACTTCCTTGATATTGCTCAGGGTTTTCTCATATACGTCGTGCTGCGTCGCCAGTGCAATCACCGGAACCCCCTCAATAATGAGAGCAAGCGTTCCATGTTTCAGTTCGCCGGCAGCATAAGCTTCTGCGTGGATATAGGAAATCTCCTTGAGTTTCAGTGCCCCTTCCATTGCTACGGCGTAGTCAAGTGACCGTCCAATGAAAAACACATCTTCATTGAAACCGTACAATTCTGCAAAAGTTTTGACGGACTGCCCGTTGGCGAGAAATGCCTCTGCCTTTTGCGGTAATTTTCGCAGTTCCTCCACTATTTTCTGCAGTCGGTCAGCCGGCAGACTTTCGCGCAGTGCCGCCAGATACAACGAGACCATCAACATAATCAACAATTGTGTTGTGTAGGCTTTGGTGGAGGCTACCGCAATCTCCGGCCCAGCCCAGGTGTAAACCACCTGATCCGCTTCGCGGGAAATAGAGGATCCAACGACATTGGTGATGGCTAATGTGCGGGCGCCTAATCGTTTGGCTTCCTTCAGTGCGGCCAACGAGTCGATGGTTTCGCCGGATTGGCTGATTACGATGACCAACGTGCTGGAATCCACCAACGGGTTCCTATACCGAAACTCGGACGCGATATCAACTTCGACCGGTATCCGCGCCAGTTGTTCGAGATAGTATTTACCGACCAGACCGGCATGATAAGCCGTTCCGCAAGCGGTGATCGTGATTTTTTTGATAGCTGCAACATCTTCCCTGGTCCATTTCAGTTCGTCAAAGGTAATAACATTAGTATCCCTGTTTACCCGACCCGTCATCGTATCACGGAAAGCTTTAGGCTGCTCAATAATTTCTTTGAGCATGAAATGATCGTAGCCGCCTTTTTCAGCAGCCTCCGCATCCCAGTTGACCTCAAACACTTTCTTGGAAACTGGCACTCCCTGCCGATTGGTGACCCAGACGGAATCTTTGGTAACCACAGCTATTTCGCCATCACTAAGAATGAAAGTCCGTCGGGTGCGTTGGATGATGGCCGGGATATCCGATGCGATGAAATTTTCCCCTTCACCCAGCCCGATGACCAACGGGTTGTCCTGTTTGGTGCAGATAATCTTGTCCGGGTCATTTTTGGAAATGAAAACCAGCGAGTAAGATCCCCGAATTTCGGCCAGCACTTTTTTTACAGCTTCAACAAAATCGCCTTTGTAGTACTCTTCCACTAGATGAGCCACGACTTCGGTGTCAGTTTCCGACACAAACTTGTGGCCCTTTTCAATTAATTTTTCTTTGATCTGAAGATAGTTCTCAACAATTCCGTTGTGCACTACCACGAAATCGCCGTGGCAATCGGTATGGGGATGGGCGTTAGTGTCAGATGGGCGTCCGTGGGTAGCCCATCGGGTATGCCCGATGCCCATATGCCCTTGAGGCAGGTGTCCTTCGATCTTTTTTTCAAGACTTCCGAGGCGGCCCACGCATTTTTCGACGATGATTTCCTTGCCGTTAAATACCGCAATGCCTGCCGAGTCATAACCACGATACTCCAGTTTACTCAGGCCTTCCATCAAAAAGGATGCGGCCTGTTTCGGGCCGACATAGCCCACAATACCACACATCTATCTTATTCCTCCAATACGCTTATGAATAAATATATCCTGCCACAGCCGTTTTGTCCCGCAGGTCACCTTGCGGTTTTGTCGACTGCTTTCGACTGCAGATAAGCCGGGAGGCATCCGCTGAAAACTCGATGAACCTCCACCTCGTCCACTTGCCTGTTGGCAAGTGCCAGCGCTATATGCTTCCAGTTTCCTGCCCGCGTCTTTTTGCTCTGCCACACTTCCTTTTCTGACAGTCTGGGCGGTTCTGGAACATATTTGATTCCATTGTATATGATGCAACGGGTCGGGTCAATTCAACTCAGTCCGAATGGTCTGAGCTACGGTCTCGGCTAAGCGCTCCAGTTCTTCTAGCACTGGCCCCTCTGCCATCACGCGGATGAGTGGCTCCGTTCCTGAAGCACGGACTAGAATTCGTCCATCTTCCCCCAGCGTTTGCTCCGCTGATTTCACAGCTTTGACAATCCGGGGATTTTCCTCCCAGCCAGCCTTGCTATGCACTCGAACATTAACCAGAACCTGTGGGAAACGAGTCATTAGTTCTCCCAGATGGGACAGAGGCAACCCGCTACGTTTAACGGCTGCCAGAAGTTGTATCGCCGTCATCAGGCCATCGCCTGTCGTGCTGTACTCGCCAAAAATGATGTGCCCAGATTGTTCGCCACCCAGTGACAATCCATTTTTTTGCATTGCCTCCAAAACATAACGATCGCCGACAGCGGTAATCATCACGTTTCCACCTGCCTTGCGAATGGCCTGATGCAGACCGATATTGCTCATGACGGTCGTCACCAGCGTTGTTTGGTTCAATGCATTGTTGCGTAACAGCTCCTTGGCCAGAATGACCATGATCTGATCTCCATCTACCATCTGTCCTTTTTCGTCGATGGCAAGACAACGATCGGCATCTCCGTCAAAAGCGAGCCCCAGGTCCGCCTTTTGTGCGAGGACCGCAGACTTCAAAGATTCCATATGCGTCGAGCCGCAATGATCATTGATATTGATCCCGTCCGGTGCTGCATGAAGTACGCACAAATCTATGCCAAGTTGAGAAAGAACGGCCGGAGCCGTTTCAAATGAAGCTCCGTTGGCGCAGTCGATCACTACGCGCAGTCCCGACAGGTTCTCCTTAATCGTACTGCAGAGAAAATCCTGATAAGCAATCATCCGGTCATGACGGTAGGTAATCGCCCCTACCCCTTTTCCCGTAGGCCGCGGCAAGGTCTCCATCCCTCGGGCCACGATTTCTTCCAGATCGTCTTCCACAGCATCCGGCAGTTTATAGCCGGTCCCGCTGAAAAACTTGATGCCATTGTCCGCAAACGGATTATGCGACGCCGAAATGACCACCCCTGCCACCGCATCGGACGTACTCGTCAACCATGCTACGCCGGGAGTCGGAATGACACCGAGAACCACTGCTTCCCCGCCAGCCGAACAAATACCCGCGCACAAGGCCGCCTCCAGCATCTGGCCTGAAATACGGGTATCACGGCCAATTAAAAAAGCCGGTTTCTCATGCTCCCGTCCAAAATACCAGGCAGCCGCCCAGCCAAGCCGAAATGCCAGTTCCGGCGTCAATTCAGTATTCGCGTTTCCTCGCACTCCATCAGTGCCAAACAATCTTGCCATTTTTTATTCCTCCCACTTGCTGTACTTTATCATGCCGGTTTATATTCGCATACAATCGCATTTGCGGTGTTCTGTCCGTCAATGGCGGCGCTCATGATCCCCCCGGCATAGCCCGCGCCTTCGCCCATGGGATAGATGCCTGACACATTGACTGATTGGCGATCCTCTCCCCGCAAAATTCGAAGGGGAGCAGAAGTACGGGTCTCTACACCGGTCAGCACCGCTTCGGGATGATCAAATCCACGGATTTTGCGACCAAAATCAGGCAACGCCCGCCGTAGCGCCCCAGAAATAAAATCCGGTAGACATTCATCGAGGTTAACGCTTTTCACGCCGGGTCCATAACTTGGCTGCGTCAAAAAACTTTTGCCACCTGAATGTCCCGCCATAAATTCGCCCACGGTTTGTACCGGCGCAAAATAGGATCGTCCAGCTACTTCAAATGCTTTTCGTTCATATTTTCGCTGAAACTCAATGCCGTCCAGAATTCCGCCGCCGAAATCTTCGGGTGTCACGCTCACCGCAATTGCGCTGTTTGCGGTACCGGAATCACGTTTATAGTGGCTCATGCCGTTCACAACAACTCCACCGGCTTCCGACGCGGCGGCGATCACAACGCCTCCAGGGCACATGCAGAAAGAATAAGCAGTTCTCTGGGCAACCTTGTCATGGTACACCAGCGAGTAATCGGCCGCCCCAAGCTGTGGATGGCCTGCAGCCCTTCCGTATTGGGCTCGATCAATCAATTCCTGGGGATGCTCAATGCGTACGCCGATGGAAAAAGGTTTAGCTTCCATTGCCACTTTGCAATGGTATAAGGTCTGATATGTATCCCGTGCACTGTGTCCGATACCCAGCAAAGCGACAGAACAAGGCATTACCAAATCACTATTGATCGTCAATCCCGTCAGAACTCCCGCTTCGATCCGGAAATCCGTCACCTGCTGTCCAAACCGCACTTCGCCACCCAATGATTCAATCTGTCGTCGTATATTTCGTACCACTTGACGCAGTCGGTCGGTGCCAATATGAGGTTTATACCAATATCTGATTTCCGGCGGCGCTCCAGCTTCTATCAGTGTATCCAGCACCTCACCCATCAGACGGTCATGAACCCGGGTCGTCAGTTTCCCATCTGAAAAAGCCCCTGCGCCGCCTTCGCCGAACTGCACATTGGAAGTTTCGTCGAGTATGCCTTTTCCCCAGAACCTCTGAACATCCAGTTGCCGCTGGTCAATGTCCGAGCCTCGCTCCAGCACCACCGGCCTGTAACCCCGCCGTGCTAGTGTCAACGCCGCAAACATACCGGCTGGCCCAAATCCGACCACGACCGGTCTTTCGATCAGCGTCCTGCAGCCTGATTTTATTTCCGGCAGGGGAGAAGGTTCGACAAGGGAAACGTTTTTATCCACACTCCAGTATCGTTGCCATTTTTCGCCCGCATCCGGAATCTCGGCCTCAACGGTATACACAAAAGAAATGTTTTCCTCACGGCGGGCATCCAACGCTTTTCTCACAATCCGGAAGTTTTTCAATTGTTGGCGTCCAATGCGTAGACGCGCAGAAAAAAGGGTTTCCAGAGAGACCTTCTCATCAATGGAAACCCGAAAATTGGCAAGTCGCACAGTCAAGAGTTCACGATTATTCATTTCATGGCCCCTGTCCAACAGTAATTCGTACCAACACCGTCTTGCGGTCCACCGTTACCCCCGGTTGCAGCTGAAGCGCCACTTCCTTCGTAACATCCTTGGTTATTCCTGTCAGTACTACCGGTTCCGTCACCACTGAATCGATTTTGTCGAGCATTTCTTTGGTTCCCTTCAATTCAACCTTAACCGGTTCGGTGAAGACTTTGCGCAATAAAATTCCGTCCGGCAGGTTGCCGGTCAGCACAGTTTTCACGTCAACTGTCCGGCTAACAATTCCCGACTCCAGCGTTCCAGACACGGTAACTTGAGATGGCTCCACACTCAGGCCTTTCACTTCGCTCCCATCCTGTCCCAGTAAAATCAACTTGGAATTAAGAGAAAAGGTCGCCGTCTGGTCCCGAAGTTCCACCGACGCCAACACTTTGGCGACAGAATCCAGCAGACTCTGAGGCCCGGTAATGGTCGTCGTTGATGGTCTCACTTCCACCTTTCCCAGTACCATCTGCCCGACAATGGGTCCGGTCAGGCGCGGTTCCACGGTAAATCGACGAGAGCGAACGCTCTCGATCGTAATGGACACCTTGTCTGGAACCACTTCGACCAGTTCATATCCTCCCGGCAATGTTACCGACACCGGCAAGTTATATTGTCCAGTCTTCATGCCTTTAAGATCGACTGTTGCCCGAAAGTCCTTACCGGAAGCGCCAGCTATTGCATTTCGCAGTCCACGAACCTTGACTTTGACGCTCTCTGGCGCCTCCATCACAGTCATTTGTTCCGATAAATTCCTGCTACTCAGCGCAACTTGAAAAGTTCCCTCCAAAGGCGGATTCTGTTCGTTCATGACGAAAACCCACACGATTAAGGCAATCAGCACCGCCAGCAATTTGGGAAGCAGATTCCGGCCCAAAAAATAGTTCATTGCCGGCCATTCCTCCGATTATTGATGTAGTCACTTAACCCCTGTGCTTTAGGTGCAAACAATTCTTCCAGACGGGACTGCAATGAGTTGTAATCCAGACGACGTTCCAACCGGCCGCCTAGAGCAATGGAAATCAGCCCAGTCTCCTCACTAACCACAATGACAATGGAATCCGTCTGTTCACTAAGCCCAATAGCCGCACGGTGACGGGTACCCAGTTCCTTGTCCAATCCTGAGCGTTCAGTCAGCGGTAGCAGACAACCTGCAGCCACCACGCGATTTCCTCTAATAATTAAAGCGCCGTCGTGGAGGGGTGTATTAGGGATAAAACAATTGAGCAGCAATTCACTGGATACAATGCCATCAATGCGTATTCCACTTTCAACATAATCATTTAATCCGGTTTCCCGTTCCACCACAATCAGTGCCCCGGTCTTGGTCTTAGACAATGCTACGGAGGTTTTGGCCAAATCCCGGAATAATTGTGACATTTCTTCTTCATTAAGGCGTTTGGACTTGCTAAAAAAACGGCCCCGCCCAATATGCTCAAGTGCGCGGCGCAATTCCGGCTGAAATACAACCGGCAACGCCACCGCTACCACGGTCAAAGTCTTTCCCAATAACCAATAAAGCGCATTCAGCTTCAGCCAATGACTGAGCAGCGCCATCACCAGTACAACCAATAGTCCCTTGAGCAAGGTCACGGCGCGGGTGTCCTTGATCATAGCATAAAGCTTGTACAAGACAAACGCCACGATCAAAACGTCGAGCAGATCGATCAGCCCAAATGGCGGTATGAAGTTTCGAAGCTGCTGGTCCATTTTGCGTACACCCCATCACGAAGTATGTCCCACTCGTTTACCACTTGATAATTATTCGTCCTCTTACAGAAAAAACCCTTTATTCTCAGCACATATGACGAAAGCCTCCCGCAGCTGCGGGAGGCTTGAAACCCATAAAATCAGAGTTTCGTAACCGTATTGACCCAGCCGTGCGTATCAGGCAAAGTTCCATACTGCATGCCGGTGACTTCGTTAAATAGTTTTTGCGAAGTGGGACCGGTTTGGTTGTTATTGATAATGATTTTTTTGCCTTTCCACGAAAGTTCACCGACTGGCGAAATAACGGCTGCGGTGCCGGAGCCGAAAGCTTCCTGCAAGGTTCCGTTCGCGTGGGCTGCAAACACTTCATCAATAGAAAGATGGCGTTCCGAGACTTTCATGCCCCAAGCACGAGCCATTTCCAAAACGGTACGGCGAGTAATTCCACCGAGAATGCTGCCGTTCAGCGCCGGCGTAATCAGTTCGTCATTTATTTTGAAGAAGATATTCATCGTGCCAACTTCTTCAATATACTTGCGCTCCACGCCGTCAAGCCAAAGCACCTGAGCATAACCTTCATGTTTTGCTTCCACCTGGGCGCGCAAGCTTGCCGCATAGTTGCCGGGAGTCTTGGCTTCGCCGATACCGCCGGGAACTGCACGAACGTATTTGTCCTCCACCCGAATGCCGACAGGATTGAACCCTTGAGAATAATAGGTGCCGGAAGGAGACAAAATAATGAACAGCCGATATGTGTCGGAGCACTTTACTCCCACATAAGGATCCGTTGCAATAATGAACGGACGAATGTAAATAGATGTTCCCAGTTTTCCCGGCAGCCAGTGTTTTTCCATTTCGAGCAATTTGTACAATCCGGCCTGGACAAGGTCCACGTCGGTGTTCGGAATACAGAGAATATCCGCAGAACGGTTAAACCGCTGTAGATAATCCCGGGTGCGGAATACTACAAGTCTGTTGTCATGGGTTTTGAATGCCTTCATTCCTTCAAAAATCGCCTGCCCGTAATGCAATACCATTGCAGACGGAAACAGGTTGAACTCTTCATAAGGAACAATACGCGGCGAGTGCCAACCTTTACCGGTCTGGTAATCCATCACGAACATGTGGTCCGTGAAATACTGTCCAAACCCCAGTTTTTCCTCGTCGGGCATGGTACCCGGCCTGGTTGTTTTTTGTACGCTGATTTCTGTCATACCGTTACCCCCCTATTGCCGCTTAATTTATCC
>DATMYT010000412.1:0-5488 GCA_035560855.1 Negativicutes bacterium
GTTCTTATTATCGCGGCTGGGCGGCGGCTTTTTTCCTGTTGCTTAGCACTATGTTTTTATTTTTGGGATTGCAATTACGCAGGCAATATCAGACCGAAAACGTGCTATTGAATAGTGAAATCCGCCTTAATAAAGCTCAGTCGCTCGCTCAAATCGGAGATTGGGAAATCGAGCTCGGCAGCAAGCAGGTACGAGCCTCAGCGGAAGCTTGCAGAATTTGCGGAATTGTACAGGCCTCACCTGATTTATCTTTGCAAACAATTCTGCAGGTTATATGCAAAGCAGACATCTCTCGACTGGAGCTGTCTCTGAACGCACTGTTGGAAAACGATGAGATGTTCGATGTGGAATTCAAAATCCATCAAGCAGATAATGGCCTGGAAAAATCGATACATTCCATCGCTGCACTGGAACGCGGTCCCCGTGGCATTCCGCTAAAAATCACCGGAATTCTACAAGACATCACCGAACGCAAGCGCCTGGAAGAAGCGCTGCAATACCAGGCAACCATTGATGGCCTCACTGGAATTTTTAACCGTTCCCATTTTATGGCGCGAGCCAACGAAGAATTGCAGCGCATTCATCGGTATGGTGGCACTTGTGTAATGTTGATGTTGGATATGGACCATTTCAAGCTAGTAAACGACAGCTTTGGGCATGCTGTCGGTGATACCGTTCTTCAGAGGGTTTCCGCACTCTCCAAGGAAGCTACTCGCACTACGGACTTGTTGGGGCGCATCGGCGGCGAAGAATTCGCCATTCTACTGCTGGAAACCGATATTGCAAACGCAAGTCAAATTGCGGATCGTCTGCGTCAAACCATTCAAGATACCGTCTTTGTTGTAGAAGAAGGAGTTCAAATGCCCATGCACGTGAGCATTGGCGTAGCGGAACACTGTTCTGAAAAAGAGCAACTCTCAGAGCTTTTGATTCGCGCCGACAAAGCACTGTACCGCGCCAAGAGCGAAGGCCGAAACAGGGTCGTTAAAGCCGGATAGGAGCTCTAAATCAAAATTTAAACCAATCCGCAACTTCGCCCTTCATGGCACTGCGTTTTATCTTTCAGCTTATTTGTCTTTGCTGCTTTGGGGTCACAAGTAAGTTCATTTCGCTCGTCACGAGAAAAATGACAGTAATTCGATAGTTCTTTTTTCAACCTTGCCTTGCCGCGGTGAAGACGAACTTTTACTGCATCGAGACTTACTCCTAGGATTTCCGCAATTTCCTGATTCGGCAACCCTTCCAGTTCACTTAAAATCACTGGTAATCTATAATTGTCCGGCAGATCTTCGATGACTCCCCGGATACAATCATTCGTCGCCTTGTGAACAATTTTTTCTTCCAAAGATGTCCGGCAAACATTCAAATCGGTTCCGGTAGTTTCGCATTCTCCCGACACAATTTCTCGGCGGAAAGACGCTTCCCGCATTCTGTCAATTGCAGTATTTGTCGCAATGCGGTACAGCCAAGTCGATACTTTTGCTTCATTGCGAAATAAATTCAACGTTTGCGCGACTTTTACAAACACTTCCTGTGTCAAATCTTCCGCATCTTTCGCACCTATCAAGCGTATAAGATAGCGATGGATCGGCGGATAATATTCAACGTATATTTTCTCAAACTCCAATGCGGTGCTATCCATTGGCCGACCTCCAACATACACTTTTCGCAGGCGATTGAGCTTGCAAATTTATTGTATCAAACATCAGTTGTTTTACGCAACAATTATTTTATCAAAAAATACTTCGCAAAAGTAGCCGTGTAAGAATCACACAGCTACTTTTTTCTTTCGTTACTACCGAATCGAAATAGTAAACAACGCACAATATTCCTCAATTAGCGCCGCCGCCCGTACCGGATTAAAAATTCCGCATCGGCATGGTTTAGCCAACTCAATTCCCGCTTCCGTCGCTGTAAGTTCTCCTTGCTTCACTTTGCGAATCAGACGACGCACCAGCCCTTGAGCCACCATCCCATGTCCACACATGGTCGTCACTTGAGATATTTCCGATTCAGGCATTTTTTCTATTTTCCCCAGCACCCCCAGCGAGTGCTCAACAGCGTGTGGTTGTAGATCGGCTTTGGCGCAGCATTCGAATAATTTATCGAACAGGCCGGATATTGTAAGTGACATGCCCAGATCGGCCGCCTTTACCTCCTTTAGAAGTTCCACCAAATCGCTTTCATCAGCCAAAACCGCATGTGTACTGCTGATTGTCAGTTTCTCGTACAACTCTTCGTAATCAGTCACAAACTGGTTGCCCAGTTTGACATCGCCCAAATTTACTGGGTTATGATCGTGGGCAATCCGTAAAAATTCCTGAAGTTTGGGTTTGGCGCCCTCATGGTTAATTCCTCGGGCCGGCATAGCATGCATGGGAAAATCATGCTTCAGATTTTCCGGCGTTCCCCGCCGGTGCAATGTATGTGACACAGGACTAAGCCTCCTTCGCCAATGGTCTACCAAGACCGGTATTCATTTTGCCATTCGGTAAAACCAGCCACTGCAGCGACTTTAGTATTGAAAGAGTTGGAATCGTATTATCTTTTTCCAGGACAGAAATCAAATCCACACAAAAAACACAATCAACTTCCATCGCAATCCGGCGAATGGCTACCAAAACATCGGCCATCTTTTCTATGGGAACAAGCATTTCAATAATGGCGGAAAGAACTTTTTCCTGTCGCACCTCGTCTTTAAAAACGCCGGTTTTGGGATCAGCCATCAGACGGGTGCACGGATTATTCGATTCAAATTCCACTCCTAGCTGCGCCAGCGCAACTGCAACTTTTTCGATGTCGTAGAAACGGGCCCCGACGCTTGGACGTCCCATCTCACAGGAAATTCCCACAAAGCCGCGCTTAATTCTCCCTGTCACTTCATTGGTTTTGATTTCTTCTGTTCCCCGCCCCGGCACTTTAGTTTCGCGATGCTCTACCGTCGGATCGCTGAAAGCTGCACGGACAGTACGGGGCCATTCGTAATCCGGCATGAACAATGCACCTGAAGAGCAGATCTCTGCCCGCAAACATACCCCGCAGTCAACACATTCATCTTCGTCAATTTCATAGTACAACCTTGAGTTCTTTGGATCACGCCGCCGGGACGCGATTTTCCCCAGTGTGCAAAACTCAATACACTGGCCGCACCCGGCGCACTTACTCTTATCAATTCGCATGGAATCCCTCCTAAAATGCCGACAAATCAGCAAAGCTGAATGCAGGTCTTTGCGCAGCTCCAGCCAAAATCCCTGCTTTGCGGATATCCCCCATCAACAAAAATCCCTTTAGTCGATTATCTGCAATCACCAATCGTTTATAGGCGTCCCCGTTGTGATAGGTTAAAATCTCATCCCCGTCATCACCATTCGCATTCCCGACTGACACCAGCGGCATACCAGCGATCTCCACACTGTTTTTCGCCAAATAGCCAAGGTATTGTTCCTTGCAACAGCCTGCCATATTTCTGCCAGCAATTGCGCCCTGTTCAACAGCCGCAGGCCACCCGGCTGACACAATCGGGCGTCCGCTGATTACATCCAGTACCTCAGCCACATCACCCGCCGCATAAATATCCAACTTCGACGTCTGCAAAAACTCATCCGTAACGATTCCCTGTCCAACCGCAATTCCTGCGTCTTGGGGCAAAGTGGTATCCGGTCTAACACCGACGGAGGCAATGACCATGTCGCAGGGCAATACCCCCGTACCGATTCTGACGCCGACCACAGATCCACCGCAAGTTTCTACAGAATCGACCTGCAAAGAGGTAAGCACCGCTACCCCTTCAGCCCTTATCCGCATCGCCAGTATCGCTGCCCCCGTTTCATCCAATTGTTGCGGCAGCACTTTGTCCATTCTTTCAATGACAGTTGTTTTTAATCCCCGCTTGTTCAGTGCCAGTGCTGTTTTTAAACCGATCAGTCCCGCCCCGATCACAACGACTGCCTGGGCCGTTGCGGCAGCCGTAGATATTGCCTTCGCCTGAGCCATCGTCCACAACGAATATACTTGTGCCGCAGTAACCCCAGCCAAATTTGGAATAATAGGCCGGGATCCGGTGGCTAAAAGTAGCTTTTCATAGCGTAACCGCTGCCCTGAAGATAGTTCAACGCTGTGTTCGTCCGGAAAAATGTGCGTCACACGCTCACCGTAGATACAGTGAATTTCCTTGTCACGAAACTGTTCCGAAGATTGCAGCATGGATTCTGTCGGGTGGTATTTCCCGGAAATAATGTCAGGGAGATCAATCCGGCTGTAAAACCCATCTTGCTCATTGGTAATTACCGTAACCGTCGACGCGCCATCCAATTCTCTTAGTTCGTTGGCCGCCGCCATTCCGGCCGCACCCTGACCGATAATCAAATATGGATACCTGGCATTCGCTTTAGCGACCATTGGCGGATTCCGTCAGGTTCTGCAAAAAATCCGTTGCGTTCATCAGCGGCAAAATATGCCCCCCTGCTTGTTCCTTCAATTTTTCATTCAGCCATCCTACCAGAACTGGGTCGGCAAAAATCGGTTCGTACCCAAGCCACGTATTGATGCCAGCCACCGCCAACCCAATCGCAGTCGCCAAAACTTTGTTGTGATTGATTTCTGGAAAGACAGCCATTACGGGCACTTGGTTTTGCCGTAAAACAGCGGCGATTCGCAAAAACACTCCTGCATCATGACAAGAACCAATATTGAGCACCGGTGGAATTTCCGGCGACAAGACATCACGCAGATTATTGTTCCAACTTGGGTGACACATCCCCGCCTTGGCTAAGGCAATCCCTGCACAACCGGCGGCGATGATCAAATATCCCGCGTTAATGAGGGCATTGGCTAGGTTAACAGGTTGGGCGTCCTGGATATTGGCGATGGTTCCGCAGCCGCCCAGATAAATAACTCCCTTTAGTTGCCCCTGCGCATATTTTTCCGCCAAATTCTGGAATACTGCCTCGCTGTTTTCCACCGTATAGCCGGTGTATGCTTCGCTTTTAACTGCAGGGATGACAGTCGATTTGGTTTCACGCCGCCGAAAAGCCTGGTGCGCTTTGGCAACTGCCGCCTCATAGTCATCGGTATCCTTTAGCAACGCTACCCGTGCCACCGAAACATCCTGGCTATTTGCCAGTTTAATAAGCGAGGGCATAACACACTGATTGCCAAGAACCAATAAATCGACTGCCCCTGTCAAAAGCGGCGTCTCCTGGGAATCATAATTCGTTACCACCGGCAACTGAAAACCACCACTTCCTTCATTCCCGCACATGGCTACCATATTGAACGGAATATCCGACCGTTGCGCAGCCGTCTTTATTCCATTCACTATTTTCAAATTCACATGCCCATGGAAAACAATATTCACCGCTCCTGTTTGCAGAACTCCAATATTGACTCCAATAGCTGCCGGTTGCCTGACGCCACTAACCTCTACCTGATCTTGACGCAGGCTCTCCAGGGCCGTGTTCGTACACCGCCCGATCATCTGCAGGCGTTC
>DATMYT010000413.1:0-4018 GCA_035560855.1 Negativicutes bacterium
GCATGTTGATTCAGCGCATCTGCTTTTACCGCTATTCCACACCGGCGGATGGAACCTGCTGACACTTCCTTTACTGCATGCTGGCGGGCGGCTGATCATCAACAAGCAGTTTGATCCGAAGCAAGCGCTACAAGTCATCAATGAAGAAAAGCCGACCTTTGTTTTTGGCGCTGCTACGATTTTTCGGATGATGATTGATTTGCCTGAGTTTGCCACTACGGATTTTTCATCACTGAAATGGATTATGGCTGGAGCGGCGCCGACGCCACTTAATATCATGGAAAAATTCTGGGCCAGAGGAATTCGCTTCGTTCTCGGCTATGGAATGACCGAAGCCGGCCCGAATAATCTGTCTGTACCGGCTGAATTCATCGACTATGATGAAATTCGCGAAAAGTATGCATCTGTCGGAAAGCCCATGTATTTCACGTTAGCGGCCATTGTTGACGATGAGGGCAATGAACTGGGTGACGAAGAAGTCGGCGAACTCATCTGGAGCGGGCCGCAAATCTTCAGCGGATACTGGAACAATGAAGCGGAAACGAAAAAGACGCTGCGGGATGGCTGGATTTATACCGGGGATATGGCTCGCAGGGATAAGGACGGTTACTACTATATCGTCGGTCGTAAAAAGAATATGTTCATTTCCGGCGGCGAAAACGTATTTCCTCCGGAGATCGAAAAAATCCTTTATGAATTATCGGAAGTCTATGAAGCCTGTGTAATTGGCGTTCCTGACGACAAGTGGGGTGAAGTTGGAAAAGCTGTGATATCGCTGCGCCCGAGTAAAACATTAAGCAGGGAACAGGTTCTTGAGTTCCTTGGGGCCCGTCTGGCAAAGTTTAAAGTTCCTCGATACATCCAGTTTATTGAAGAGCTGCCTAAAAATAATGTAGGAAAAATCGAAAACGCCCGGGTAATTTCGTTGTACGGAAAACCGCAGGATTGAGGAGGTTCCCATGGTTGAAGCAAAAACGGTAGGCATCAAAAAAATTGCGATGTATGTGCCCCCTTTAATTCAAGACAGTGCTTATATCGCGGAAAAATCAGGCATTCCCAAGGAAACGATCGAAGTAAAGTTTGGTATCAAGCAACGGCATAAGGCCGGGCCGGACGAGCATGTGTCCGATATGGCGATCAAAGCTGCGCAACAGATTCTGGAAGTAATCGACCCTTTGGATTTGGACTTGGTCGTTTATTGCGGCAGCGAGTACAAAGATTATTATCTGTTCAATCTGGCGGCCAAAGTGCAGAGCGCCATCGGTGCCACCCGCGCCAACGCTTTTGAGATTCATTCACTGTGTTCGGCTGGTGTATGGTCGCTGAATGTACTGAAGAGCATGATGCTGACAAATAGTGACATCAACAATGTGTTGTTAATTTCCTCTTCCAAGGAAACAGATCTTGTAGGTCTTGACAATCCAAGGGCCCGATTCATGTATAACTTTGGGGACGGCGCGGCGGCGGCGTTGCTGGTAAAAGGTTATGAGCACAATACTGTTTTGGCGAGTCATATGATCACTGATGGGCGATTCGCCGAAGATGTTGCTTGCTACGGTGTAGGGTCTTACAACTACAACAAGTTGGGATCGCTCGACTATCCCCACCGTAATCTGGACGTGAAAGATCCGAAATCCATGAAGGAAAAACTGGACCCAATCAGTCTGCCAAACTTTGTTGAAGTAATCAAAAGGGCAGCGGAGAAAAGCGGATATTCAGCCAAAGATGTCAATTTTATCGCCCCGATATTCATGAAAAAATCGATCCTACAGGGGATTCTGTCAGAATTCGACTTAACGGAAGAAAATTCATTTGTTCTGGAAAACTACGGACACTGCCAGTCGGCGGATGCATACATTTCCTTATTGGAAGCGGAAAAGATCGGACGGATCAAAAAAGGAGATCTAGTCGTCATGCTCGGCGCGGGTACGGGCTACACATGGGCGGCAACTGCAGTTCTTTGGGGATGAATGACCTCGAAAAACTGACTTCACAGGAGAAGAAAGGGAGGATAGAAAAGGAATGAAAACGAGTCATAAGGTTATTGTCGCGGTATTATTGTGTTATCTGGTGGCGTGGTTAGATCGTATGGCGATTAGTATGGCTTTGCCGTATATTGCCAAAGAGTTTGATCTTTCCGCGACTGCGGTCGGTGGCATACTTAGCGCATTTTTCGTCGGCTATGCCGGGTTTCAGATTCCTGGAGGTTGGTTGGCCGACAAATTTGGCGCACGGCGAGTTATCACTTGGTCATTAGCGATCTGGTCGGTATTTACTATGCTAACCGGTGTAGTCACCAACATGACACATATGCTGCTTGTACGATTTGTTTTTGGCGCGGGTGAAGGTGTATTCCCAGGGCCGGTCTGGAAGATTGTCGGCGCCTGGTTCAGCAAAAAAGACCGTGGAACTGCTAACTCTTGTGTGTTGACATCTACCACGCTCGGGCCTGCGTTGACGCCCCTGCTGGTCGCTCCCCTGATCGCCGCTTATAGCTGGCGCAGCGTGTTCTACATTCTTGGAGCACTTGGACTGGTTTGCGTATTTATTAGTTGGCGCTATATTGTAGATAAACCGGAACAGTTTCCAGGGATCTCCGATGCGGAAGTGCAACGGATCAAGGCGGAACGGGCTGCGGATGAAGCCGCCAGCGCCAATTTGGAGCAAAGCATAGCACCCAAGTCTTCGTTTATAGATTTAATGAAAGAGCCACGAATCTGGGTTATGTTCTTCGGCGTATTTTTCCTGACCGTTCCCATTTGGGGATATATGACCTGGCTGCCTACTTATCTGGTAAAAGTTCGCGGCATGAATTTGACACGGATGGCAGTTGCTGCCTCCATTCCCTTCTTTGTGGCGACAGTTGGCATGTTGCTGTCTGGGTGGATGTCCGATAAATTGTTCCGGGGCCGTCGGCGCTATCTGGTGGTTTTTGCTGAACTGATTGGCGCGGGATGTCTCTATCTGTTCTATACGACTCCGTCAGCTGAATACGCGCTGATGTATCAAAGCCTGGCAGCCGGATTCCTGTTCATGGCGTTGGGTTCCATCTGGGCCCTGCCGGTAATATATCTGCCGGAAAACCTGATGGGATCAGGCAGTGGTTTTGTTAATACCGGCGGCCAGTTAGGCGGCTTGGTAGCTCCGCTGGCGATAGGTATGATCATTGACTGGACCGGTGGCGACTATGACGCTGCATTCAAACTTCTGGCGTTATCCTGCCTCGTTTCCTCTTCCATCATTTTCTTCGGCATTCGTGAGAAAAGCAAAGCACCGGCTGTGGTTGCCGCAGCACCAGCAAAATAGTTTGTTTCGGGAGTTGTTTTCGGCAGGAAAAGGTTTGACGACGCGAAATAATGCAGTGGGGGTGAATTTGCTATGAAAGCTATTGCAATTTGCGGTTCGCCGCGGGAAGGTGGAAACACCGAGTATTATTTGAAAACGATTTTGTCTGAACTGGCGCAAAAAGGTATTGAGACTGAGTTTGTCCCAATGCGGGACAAGACAGTCAAGCCTTGTCGGGGATGCTATGGGTGCTTGCAACAAAAAAAATGCGTGCAGGACGATGATTTCGAACCAATTTTTGAAAAGATGGAGCAGGCTGATATTATTGTCATTGGGTCGCCGGTTTATGTTGGCAAACCCACGTCGTTGTTGCAGGCGCTACTGGAGCGCGTTACATTTTCCGCGCGCGCGTCCGGTCGTATGCTGAGTGGCAAGGTAGGAGCTCCGGTGACGGTGGCGCGGCGGGCCGGACAGGTTTACGCCTTTGGCGAACTCTTGCTTTGGTACTTCATCAATGATATGGTAATTCCGGGGTCCATGTACTGGAATGTTGCCGTTGCCGGCGCCAAGGGGGCGAAAGACGCCGAAAATGATCTGGAAGGCGTCGAGATCATGAAGTATACGGCTGCAAATCTGGCAAAGGTCGCCATGGCTTTGCAGAATTCGGCAAGCGGCGTGGATTCTGTCGCGCGGGATAAATTGTTCTTTACTCCGCCGACGAAAAAGTAAACAT
>DATMYT010000414.1:0-2877 GCA_035560855.1 Negativicutes bacterium
GAAGAATTTACGCTGCATGCTTGGTCGCAGGCGGTGATGGAAGCGTGCACCATGTCCGATAAACCTACCCAATATCAACTCGCCAAGACCGGATTATGGGGCGAAGCCGTACGCCAACGTCAGCCTATCATAGACAATGATTTTGCATTGCCGGATGCCTTAAAGAAAGGCTATCCTGCAGGACATGCGCCGCTGAAACGTTTTATGACTGTTCCGGTGTTCATCGACGGAAAAATCGTGGCCGTTGCCGGAGTGGCCAACAAGAAGGATGAGTATACGGGTCTGGATGTAAGTCAGCTGATGCTGATGATGGATTCGTTATGGAATATCCTTGAGCGCAGGCAGGCCGAAGAAGCGCTTCGGGAAGTAAATGAAAATTTGGACCGTAAGGTTAAAGATCGCACTACCGCGCTGGACAGCGCCAATGACAAACTGACTGCGCAGAATGATGAACTGGAAGCCTTAAACGAAGAACTTCATCGGCTTACACTGGTGGATGGGTTGACAGGCATCGCAAACCGCCGCTATTTTGACGAATACCTTGATCGGGAATGGCGGGCAGGGGTGCGGCAGAAAAAAACGCTATCGCTCGTCATGGCCGACATCGATTTCTTCAAAATATATAATGACACCTACGGGCATCAGAGCGGCGATGATTGCTTAAAAGCTATTGCCGGAGTATTGGCAGCCAGTATCAAACGGGGCACGGACCTTGTAGCCCGGTATGGCGGCGAAGAGTTTGCCGTGGTATTGCCCAATACGGAATTGGCCGGTGCAATAGTTGTCGCCGAAAAAATCAGGAAACGGGTGGAAGACATGCGGATCGAAAACCGCGAGGCGCTAGGCCAATGGGTCACCATTAGCCTCGGAGTTGCCGCTGTCACGCCGTCCATTGGAGAATCGCCGTCAGCGCTTATCGCGTTGGCTGACAAGGCTCTATATCAGGCGAAACATTCGGGGCGTAATCGGGTGTTGAGCGGCTAAAGTCGAAGAATTCGAGGAGGGAACCGTTTTGACGGATGAACGCTCCAAAGTTCTGATCGTAGATGACAGTCGCACCAATATTGCCATTATGAAGGATATTTTGAGTGATGAATATGAGGTGTTTTCTGCGCTAAGCGGCAAGGAAGCTTTGGAAATTGCACGGCAGGAAAACGTGGATTTGATTTTGCTTGACGTTGTGATGTCTGAGATGGATGGATATGAAGTATGCAGACGTCTGAAAGCCGATCAGGATACAAAAAATGCCCCGGTCATTTTCGTAACCAGTATGGGGGAAATGGGTGACGAAACCAAAGGTCTGGAGTTGGGTGCGATCGATTACATGATCAAACCCGTTAGGGCGCCGATCATCAAGGCTCGGGTACGAAACCACCTCGAACTGAAAAAGTACCGGGATTTTCTCGAGAACCTGAGCACTGTTGATGGGTTGACTGGGGTAGGGAATCGGCGTCATTTCGATGAAGTCCTGGATAGGGAGTGGCGACGTGCGGTGAGGGGCGCTCATTCGTTCTCAGTAATTTTGTTGGATATTGATTTTTTCAAGAAATACAATGACCAATATGGACATTTGGCAGGCGATGATTGTTTGCGACAAGTGGCAAAGGCTCTTAAGGATACGGCGCGTAGAGGTGGTGATACGGTGGCGCGCTACGGCGGTGAAGAATTTGTTGTTATTGCCGCCGAGAGTCCAAGAGAAGGTGCGTACGCACTGGCCGAGAAGCTCAGGATAAGTGTCGAAACGCTCAATATTGCTCATGCATCCTCTGAAATTAGTGATCATGTAACGGTCAGCATCGGCGTGGAAACTGTAGTTCCTACTTCAGACATGAAGGTGTCCAGCTTTCTTGAGAAAGTGGATCAAGCTCTTTATCTGGCAAAGCACGACGGACGCAATCGGGTGCGGCAACCTATCGAGAAAAGTATCTAATATAAGCAGAAATGCAATAGGAGGCCGAACATGTTTCAAGAGTTTAGAGATGTTGAAAAAATATGTGAAGAACTGGAAAAGATTCGAATTAATGCGCAGTCAAGCGAAATTGTTTTTCACCAAAAAGGCGAGAGCGCTACAGCAGAGCGTTTTGCCAAGCTGGAAAACAAGTTGGCGAAAGCACTTGTCATACTGCGCGAAGCGGAAGGATAAAGGCCTGGATGACATAAAGCAAAAAGCAACTCCACAGAAGCGATTCTGTGGAGTTGCTTTTTGTGCTCTTATCCAATGGTAAGACGAATAATTCTGCTTGGCCGACCGGAATTACCGATGATTCTTTTCCCAATGATTTTAGCATATCCATGCGTCTCGAACTTTTCCATAATCCGATTCATAGTTCGTGGTGTAACCCCAAATAGAGGCGCTAGTTCCCTGATGGTGAAATCGTTTTTACCATACTGTTCGGAAATGCAATGTAGTTTAAACACAGTATTGATACTAACGCCGACTTTTTCAGAAATGCGTAAGAATTTTTCATCAATGAGCGGTTCCGTTTTTTCTTGATTTTGAGCAATGTTTGTTAATGGGCCAATGATTTTTTTGCCCTCATAGACAATGAAGGCAAGGTTTCCACCTTTTTTACCGGCGTGCAACATGCCGAGAGTAGCTCCGCTTTTGGCTTCATTGGCTGTTTTTCCATAGCCAATCCCAACGCTGATGGTACTGGCAGCGTTGTTTTTTACCGCCTGAAGAAGATCAATGTTTTTCAGGTCATTGGTCTCGTTTTCCAGCATTTGCATTGTTGTAAAGAGTAAATAATTTTGATCTCCGCTCTCCATAACCGCAGCCTGAATTCGTTGCGCAAACAAGTAAACTTGCTCCGATACCTTCATCCGGTTTAGGGCGTTGTGGTATTCATCTTCGGTTAACAAAGAATGCTCATTAGC
>DATMYT010000415.1:0-2126 GCA_035560855.1 Negativicutes bacterium
GAATATTTCAGATGATTTATTTCTTATACCCCAATCCACAAAATGGAGGTGCGAGCATATGGATCGGTCAATTTTACATGTAGATATGAACGCGTGCTATGCCAGCATCGAGTGCCTATATGACCCGACAATTCGGGATAAGCCGGTCGCTGTAGGCGGTGATGCGGAAGCGCGTCATGGTATCATATTGGCCAAGAACCAGATCGCAAAGAAATATGGTGTGACCACCGGCGAGGCTTTGTGGCAAGCAAAGCAGAAATGCCCTCAGCTCGTGATCATAAAGCCGCATTATGATCGTTATCTTCGATTTTCCGCCTTGGCTCGCCAGATATATAACAGCTACACGGATCAGGTGGAGTCGTTCGGCCTAGACGAGTGCTGGCTTGATGTTTCTGGCAGTGTGCATCTTTTCGGGGATTCCACAGTGATCGCCGAGGAAATTAGGGAACGGGTGAAACGCGAGCTCGGTATTACCGTTTCAGTCGGCGTCTCATACAACAAAGTGTTTGCGAAGCTTGGCTCCGATCTCAAAAAGCCAGATGCTGTCAGCGTCCTGACGCGGGACAACTATCGGGAAAAAGTTTGGCCGCTACCGGCATCAGACTTGCTGTATGTTGGAAGGGCGACGACGCGGAAGTTATATAATCATGGCATTGAAACCATCGGCCAACTTGCGAATACTGACCCTGAATTGCTGCAGGCATGGTTTGGCAAAGTTGGTATGATTTTATATTGGTTCGCCAATGGACTGGATAACTCGCCGGTCACGGCGGTCGGCGATGAAACGATCATCAAGTCAATTGGCAATAGCACTACTACGCCGCGCGATCTAATGAATGAATTAGACGCAAAGATCGTGTTTTACATGCTTGCTGAAAGCGTCGCGGAGCGAATACGAGATCATGGTTTTCTTGCAAAGACAGTTCAGATCAGCGTTCGTGATAATGGTCTATTTTGGTTTCAAAAACAGATGAAGCTAGACGAGCCAACATGCCTTGCTAGCGAATTGTGTGATACCGCTATGGAGCTGTTGCGCATGAGCTATCGCTGGCAGAATCCGCTGCGCAGCATTGGCATCCGTGGTTGCGACCTGATTTCGGCAACAACACCCAAACAGCTTAAACTATTTGAGGACGAAGCGGAACGTGAAAAACTGGAGTTGCTGGAGCGCGCAGTGGCCGATATCAGGCGACGATTCGGACATTACGCCATCTACCGCGCCGTCGTAGAATTCGACCCGACACTCAAGCATATTAACCCCAAAGAAGATCACACGATCCATCCAATTGGATATTTCAAAGCGATCTGAGGTTTATTATGGCAAATGAATTTAAAAAAGAATATGTATCAATACTTGCACAGATTCATATGGATGGGGTCATTCAGCCGCTTTGTGTATTACTCGAAGATGGACGTAAATATGATATTGACGAAGTGAAAGATAAATGTAGGGCTGCCAGTCTCAAGGCAGGTGGCTGCGGGATTAGATACACTATTCGAATTGGCGCACGGGATACATATTTGTTTGATGAAGATGGACGATGGTTCGTGGAAATGCGAGCGGGATGAAAACGTAAATGGTATTGCCTCCCTATATGTGGAGCATTTGAAAATTACAACGATCAATCAGCAGAGCTCTTGGCTCAAAGCTGGCTGCTTGAGGAACAGATCGCTGTGATCGGGGAGCAACGCGAGCAGTAAAATGCAAGGAATCGCGAAATAGATACTTTCTGTAGGTTGTTGAAAACGATAGGCCGATTTATGGGCTTATGGGCTTTGATGAGGATTTATGGAATATGGCTGAGGAAAGTTTGACGGTTCTTGCGAATAAGGAAATGTCGTTTTATTTACGCAATCAATAAAGATTTGAGGATATCATTTCATTATCTTGCATTCCTTTATAGCATGCGCTATATTGTACACTATGAGGTGATATTCTGATGAAATTCAATGAATTGCTCAAAGAAGTCCGAAAAGAGTTGAAAATTTCACAGGAACAATTTGCTCATGAATTAAATGTGAGTTTCACAACTTTGAACCGTTGGGAGAACGATCGGTGCATTCCGAGTCGGTTAGCGAAGTTGCGGATTTTGGATTACTGTAAAAGTAAGAATCTACCCCAAGAC
>DATMYT010000416.1:0-11441 GCA_035560855.1 Negativicutes bacterium
TTTCAGAGATCATCGAAAATAGTTGCGCGGTGGTCAGAAGTCTTGCCGCCCGCAAAAATATTGACATAACGGTGCAGATTGATCCGGCTGATTTCAAGGTTAAGGCGGATGCGACAAAGGTCAAACAAATTTTATATAATGTGTTGTCGAATGCGGTTAAATTTACACCGGAGAATGGCAAGGTGGAAATCGAGGCATACCAACAGGACCAAGCTGTGCAGGTGCGTATCCGTGATAATGGCATCGGGATCAAAGCGGAGGATCAGGAGCGGATTTTTATGGAATTCGAGCAGGTGGACAATTCGTACCAGCGAGCGTATGACGGTACTGGATTAGGATTGCCACTGTCAAAAAAATTGGTGGAAATGCATGGAGGGCAGATATTCTTGATTAGCAAGGAAGGCGTTGGCACGGAAATTGTTTTTACCCTGCCGATAGAGGGATAAGATGGCTAAAATATTAATCGTGGATGACAATGAACAAAATTGCGAGTTAATGAGGGATATTGTCTCGACTTGGGGGCATGAGGTACAAAAGGTGTTTCAGGGGATGGAAGCTATTGAATTCGCGCTTAGATACCAACCCGATGTGATTCTGCTCGATGTCATGCTGCCGGGAATGAACGGGTTCGAAGTGTGTCGTGAATTGAAAAGAAATCCAAGGACAGATAATATTTATATCATTATGCTGACGGCGCTCAATGATGTGGAGGACCGGATTCGGGGCTTCAAGGTCGGAGCCGACAGTTTCATTTCCAAACCTGCCAATCACAATGAATTGAAGTATATCATCGCCTCGAGGCTGAAACGGAAACAGGCGATTGATGGTATGGAATCCCAACGTCAGGTGTGCGAGAGCTTTTTGGCTTTGATGAAAGTGCAAAATGACGAATTGTACCAACAGACGCTCGAATGCTGTAGAATCTGCGATAAGGCGGGGCGCTTGATGGCGCTGTCTGAACAGCAATTGAACCAAGTGCTGACAGCTGCCTGCTTGTGCGATATTGGTTCGGTGGTGCAGGGAGTCGACGACCAGGGGCATGAGGCAGTTGGGGAAGCGATCGTGCGGCCCTTAAAAATGGGAGAATGGCTGAAAACTTTTATTCATTGCCATCATGAAAAAGTAAATAGTCCCCGATTTTCCAGTCTGTTGGTGGATGAACAGGAGCTGCTACCGGGACTGCAACTGCTGACGACGGTGACCCGTTATCTGGCATTGCATAAACTTCTGCAAAACAAGGATGCGAGCCTGCTGGCACTGGCGGCGGAAGCAGAACACGGTGATTGGGACCTAAGGACAATTGCTGCTTTGCAGCAATTGCGCAAAGATGAAACTTTTATTCAGGAACTGAACGCTGGTCAGTGATTGAAATGGATATATAAAAAACGCCTCTGATTTACTCAAACTTATTGAGTAAATCAGAGGCGTTTTTTTACACTCCAATACTATGTAAAGCTAAAAAGCTTTACACCATAAGACTGCCTAAAAATCCAAGACTCCAACTATATTAAGACTAAGGCGAGAAAGGGGAACAAAAGATAGGCCGATAATCCGACGAAGGGTCAATAGTAGCGGCAGGGCGCAAACAGTAGAATGAAATCATGCAAAAAGATCTTCAAGATCGTTGCACAGTCATAATTATGAGGAGGATTGTACATGGCTAAGAAATTGGTTGACATTCTGGCGGAAAAAGGCATGTCACTGAATCTGCAGTACGGAGGTACTGCACCAGCAGAAATGACGGACCGCGAGATCAAGAAAGAGCCATTTCCCCGTAACAAAAAACTTCGGGATATTTACTTCCAAACTCTTTCTTCGGCAACAACGGAATTCACTTACTGGTATAATCGTAAATTTAAAGAACTGGAAGGCGATGTAATTGAGATCAGGCGTGCTGCCGCTCTCAAACATGCATTTGCTCACACTACACCTGCCATTTATCCCGGCGAAAAGCTAATCGGCGGAAAAGCAGGTTATTATCGTGGTTCATTCCCGATGCCCTGGTTGTCTGAAGGGTTCTTCATGGCCAAAGAAGACGAACTCTATCAAGCCGCATTGGCCTCAGGTTCGGCTAGCGCCGACGAAGTCAGTACTTTTGGCGCCGGTGGCGGCAATGTTACCAAAAGTTTCGGTCATGTTGTTTCGATTTCCGGCAAATACGGCATTCGCGACACAGAAGTGCCGGTGCTGGTAAAACTGGCCCGGGAATGGGTCGGCAAATCGGTAGATGATGTCGGTCACAAATACGAACAAATGGTTCCGGAATATAGCATTAAAGAAAATGTCATGAGAAGTGTTATCTGCATGTTTGACTCCGGCTACACACTGCCACAGGGTCGTGAAGTCATCAACTACTACTTCCCGCTTCAATATGGCTATGACAGGCTGATTGAAATGTGTGAAGAAGGCAAAGCAAAAGTGGCTGGCCGACCTGATGGAGACGGCATTGCCGGTATGGATCGCCTGTATTTCTACGAAGCAGCCAAACTGGTTCTCGAAGGTGTACAAGCTTGGTATCTGAACTATGCCAAGGAAGCAAAGCGTTTGGCAGATACTACAGAAGAGAAGAAACAAAAAGCAGAGTTCGAAGAAATCGCTTCCTGTATGGAATGGATCGCTCACAAGCAACCCCGCACCTTCCGCGAAGCGCTGCAAATGTTATATTTGATTCATATCGGCGTTCTTCAGGAAGATGCCATTTCCGGCATGTCCCCCGGCCGCGTCGGGCAGGTTTTGAATCCTTGGTTTGAGCAGGATATCGAAGCTGGACGCACGACCGAAGAGGAAGTCCTCGAACTGCTCGAAAGCCACCGCGTGAAGATGACTTGCATCGACTGCTTTGCTTCCATGGGCGTTGTTGCAGGCGTGCTCTCCTCCAATACCTTCAACAACCTGACCCTCGGCGGACTTACCCGCGACGGTCAGTCGGCAGCCAACCGTCTGGAAACATTGATTGTGGAAGCGGGGATCACCTGTCAGACAACAAATCCGACATTGTCCTGCTTCTATGATGAAAAATTGCCGGAAGAATTCCTGCTAAAATGCATCGAATGCGAAAAAGCCGGCACAGGATATCCCGCTTGGATGAATTTCCGCGGCGCCGTCGAATTTATGCTGAAACAGTACGGACCTGAGGGCATGACGCTAGAAGACGCCCGCGCTGTTGCAATCGGCGGTTGTCTCGAAACCTCCCCCTGCGTCTGGAAAGAGATGACATTGAACGGCAAGAAATACTGGGTTCCCGGTGGCGCAGGCCAACCGACCTCGGTCGGCGTTCACTTCATATCGAATCCTAAAGTTTTGGAAATGGTTCTGTTCAATGGATTTGATCATCGTACAGGACTTCAGGTTGTTCCTCCCCACAACAAAAAACTGGAAACCTTCGAAGAAGTCGTTGCCCAGTTCAAAGAGTACTATGAGACAATCGTTGACTGCTTGGCAACAACCAACAATATTCAGCATGATATCTGGCGCAAGCACAACATGGCCATTTACAATTCCCTGTTGAAACCGGATTGCCTCGCTCGCGGACACCATATCGGCAACTTGGGCTATCGGTTCAATGCGACCTTCAACGTCGAGAGCTGCGGTCAGATTAGCCAAGTCAATGCAATGGCCGCGTTGAAAAAAGTTGTTTACGATGACAAGAAGTATTCACTGGAACAAATGAAAGATGCGATCATGAACAATTTTGGTTTCAAGAAAGCATCGGATATTGGAAGCTTCTCGCTTGCTGCACAGGAAAAACGTGATGACGATGCAGGCAAGTATGACGAAATTCACAGTGATTGCCTGAAAGCTCCGAAGTACGGCAATGATGATGTGTACGCCGACTCCATTCTGAAAGATTACGAAGAGTGGTTCTGCAACATGTGCCACAACTATCAATCTCTGTATGCCAAACCCATGTATTCCTGCCAAATCTCCGTATCGACTCACGGAGCGCAGGGCGCCTCCACACTGGCAACCTCCGATGGACGCCTGGCCGGCACAACATTTGCTGACGGGTCGATGTCCGCCTATCCAGGAACAGACCGTAACGGCGCCTATGCGTTGTTCGAATCCGCCTGCTGCTGGGATCATTCCCAATCTCAGAACTCCCAGATGAACCTGAAAATTCATCCGAGTGCTGTCCATGGGATTGAAGGCTCCAAAAAGCTTCTCGAATTGACCCGTGCTTATATGCGGCGGGGCGGTTACCACATCCAGTTCAACATCGTTGACTCCAAGATGCTCAAAGATGCCCAGGAGCACCAAGAGAACTATCGTGAACTGTTGGTCCGCGTTGCCGGGTTCACTCAATACTGGGTCGAAATCGGCAAGCCAATTCAGGATGAAATTGTTGCCAGAACCGAATACGAAGGAGTGTAAGGGAATGAAAAAAGAGAATTTGAATCATATGGATTGCCGGAACTTCATCGCGATCGACGTTGCGAAAGGCATGTGCCACGCCAATGGCGACAAGATTATTCTGATTGATGGCCCGGTATGCCCGAAGTTTGTTGAAATGCCAAAATGCAAGTTTTGCAGCCAGTTTACGAATCCTGATGATATGGGGATCGGGCGCTGCGAAGGCTTCAAGGTCAAGGATTGGACCTATGCCGACCTCAAGGCTGGAGAGTGCGAAAACTTCAGCAAATAATACTGTTGAGGTGAAGAAGGGCGCAGTTAAAATTGCGCCCTTCTTCAATAAGAATTGTTATTTGAAAATTGCCAAAACAATAAGGAGGAGAGAAAATGGAAAATCAAAACGCCAAAGGGATGTCCTATAGCGTAATCGCTGCATCTTTTCTTGCAGTGTTCTGTCTGTTTGGTTATCGCGCCACTTTTGCGGTATTATCCGGGCCTATGGCTTCCACCATGAAATGGACCGGCGCTGAAGTTTCCCTGGGCTATTCATTGATGATGACGATTTATGCAATTACAGCGTTTTTTAGCGGTATGATTATTGATAAATGGGGAACCAAACCAGTATATGCGATAGCAGCCGTATTCGGCATGCTTGGATTCTGGCTGACCAGTCGGGTCGAAAGCCTGTTTGCCTATTATGCTTGCTACGCAGTTTTTGCCGGCATTGGCACTGGTATGCTCTGGGTGTCTTCCACGATTTCCGTTCGCAAATGGTTTGTTGGTAAATTTTATGCCAAAATGTGGGGCATCGCTTTTGCCGGCGCTCCTCTGGCGCAAGTGTTGCTCAGCTTGGGAGTCAAGCCTTTATTGGTGCAGAACGCGGCTCAATGGCGTGATGCAATGAATTATCTGGCATGGATAACCTTGGGACTGTTGTTGGTGGCGGCTATGCTCGCCAAGAAAAATCCGGAACAGTATGGCATCACTCCGTTTGGTGCTATGCCGGCTGCGCCGGGGGCTGCCGCCAAACCGGAACACATCTGGAACGTCGGCGAAGCTTTTGGTACTCCCGCCATATGGGGCGCGGTGTTAGCGTTTTTGACCAGTATGGTCGCCGAATTCCTAATCTGGACCCAAGTCGTGCGTTATTGGACCAAAGACCTAAGCATGTCCTTGGATTCTGCTACTAATCTCTATGTGGCCATCGGCATTGCCGGTATCTTCACCATGCCTCTTATGGGCATTGTGGCGGACAAAGTGGTGGGCCATCTTGGCAATGAAGTCAAGGGCCGCAAAGCGATGCTGGTTTTTGCTCCACTGGTCGGAGTGGCAGCCTGCACACTTCTTTTAAACATGAACGCGCAATCCACAGTCCTCGGAATAGTGGTGTGCATCCTGTTCGCCACTTATTGGGCGATTGAACCCGGCGGAGTGGTCGGATATTCCGGCGCAGTCTATGGCCGAGTCAGCCTCGGGAAAATCTGGGGGACTGCAACATTGATCGTTATGGGAATCGGGCCGGCTCTCGGAAGTTTCATGGGCGGCTATTTGGCCGATACTTCCGGCAACTTCACGGCATCGATCCAATTTGCCATGGCATCTTTTGCCATATCGGCAGTCGTCGCCTTCTTCCTGCCCCTGACGGCAACGTCCAAAGCTGCGGTAGCGCAAGAAGCTGCCAAAGTTACGGCATAGGAAGAGCGATTTTAGAAATAACAGAAAATGGAGGATGGACATTATTCCTTAGAATAATGCTATCCTCCAATAAAATTTTGTTGTCCTGAAGAGTTGGGAGGAATACGGATGATCGAAGATAAAGGGCTTATATTTGATATCCAAAGTTATTCAGTACATGACGGCCCGGGATGCAGGACCACGGTTTTTATGATGGGATGCCCTTTGCGTTGTCAGTGGTGTGCGAATCCTGAAGGATGGAAATATCAGGAACGAATGATGCATCGGCAAACAAAGTGCACACATGAATCGGAAGGTTGCGTTCGCTGCGTCAGTCGTTGTCCTTATCATGCTATCAGTGCGGGCGAGGATGGGAAGGGCCCTCTAGCCATCGACTGGAGTCATTGCAAAAAATGTACCACGTTTGAATGTACGCAGGCTTGTCTCAAAGAATCCATGGTTGTATGCGGAAAATGGTATTCCGTGCCTGACCTGATGAAAATATTCAACCGCGACCGCCATTATTGGGGAAATACCGGCGGAATCACTTTAAGTGGCGGCGACCCAGTGGCCCAAGGAAAATTTACTGCAAGTTTACTGAAAAAATGTCAGGAATCTTATATTCATACAGCCATTGAAACCAGCGCCTGTTTCCCGCAGGAACAATTTATGTCGGTCATGAAGTACGTAGATTTTGCCTTTGTGGATATTAAACATATGGATCCGGAAAAACACAGGGAACAAACCCATGTTTCAAATGAACAAATTCTGGATAATGTTAGGACTTTGGCAGGCGATTCGTGGAAGGGGCGGCTTGTTGTTCGTACTCCTATTATCCCAGGATTTAATGATGATGACGAAAATATAATCGCCACGGCGAATTTTGTAAAAAAAGCCGGATTGGGAGAAATCAATATCCTGCCCTTTCATCGATTAGGAGATTCGAAATGGCGGCAGTGCGGCATGGTTTATCCATATAGCGAGCAGGAATCGCCAACTCCGGAACAAATGGAGCACATACGGAGTTTGGTGTCAGGGCAGGGGATTGTCTGCTATACAGGATCGGACACTCCTTTCTAAAATGCGTTCTTCTTTCACGGGTTCTGCAGCAATCTTGCGGCGGAATAACGGCGACAACAGAAGGGCGTTTGGAAACCTGCCTGATAAGATGTGGGCAGGAGTAACGTCTGGTTTCACCGGCTCGTGACTGCGGAAACGGATGCCACTTAAGGCGGGTAGGTGTTTCAATGAAAATCTTAGTCATCGGCGATAGTATTGGGATACCGAGACTGAAGAAAAATAGCGATGAAGTGGAACTTTTTTACGAAGAGGTTTATCCGGAACAATTGCGACAATATGCCCGACTACGGTTTGGCGGCGAGGATATCCTGATGGTAAACGCCTGCAGGCATGCCCAGACGTCTGTGCATTTACTGCGGGGAGCCGCAAATGAGGTTTGCTTTTTGCAGCCTGATTATGTGGTGTTGCAGCTGGGAATGACCGATTTATGGCCGGCGGCGGGACGTTCGGTTCCGCCGCCGTTTCCTGATCTGGCTGGCAAGGATCCATGGGTGGGACCGGATGAGTATGCTCAAAATATGGAATGTTTTTTGCGTTATTGTTTTACGTTCCCCAAACTGCAGGTCGTTGTCGTCAATATTCCCAAGTGCAGCCAAGCTCAGTATGTCCAACATGGGGATGCGCACGAACGTACCCTGCACTATAACCAGTTGTTGGAACGATTCGCGCATCATCCGCGTGTGCTGTTGGTGGACGCATATTCTCTTTTTCACCAGCTCGGCGAAGCGGCCTTTGGCAGCGATGGAATCCATCCGACCCAGGAGGCTTCCCGTCAGTTGGGCGAACTGATCGGGGAAGCCATTGCTTCCCGGCGGAATCATGACTGAAGCGTGAACCGCGATGCAGGAAGGGAGAGGTTTTTGTGAGTTATGCCAAGGATAGAGAAGAACTGATTCGGCAAATTGTTGCCATCGAGTTGGAGATGTTCGTTAACGTCAAGTCGGCCGAGCCAGCAGCCTGTCAACAGATGCCGCGAACCTTCAAGGCGATGCGGAGTATGAGCCATTCGGCCTGGTCGCTCGAAACGCTGTCCTCTTATTTGCAAGACCTACAGATCGCTGTAAAAGCTGGACGCAATCTGATCACCGAAAAATATGCCCGGATGGACAACCTGATTCCACCGCTCAATCAGAATCCTGTCATCCAAACGATTGTAGCCATCGAAAGCGGCTGGATCAGAGAATTGCATGAGCAATTTCCCCTGTCTGTGAAATATGATGGAAGGTTCGCGATATATGCGTTGGCAGAGTTGGAGACCTATTCGGACACAACGCTTGCTCTCTATTATCGGGACGTTCAATGTGCCCAGCAGGCTGGCATAAATTTAGCCGAAATTCGGTATGAGCACTTGTACCTGAGTTTAGGCTATCATTCGCTGGATGAAGTCGAGCAACGCGCGCAAACAGCCAATAATTGAACGGGAGGAGTGCGGCGCCATGCGGGAGCAAGTGGTAAAAGACATTATTGACATCGAGACGGAAATGTTCCGTGGACTGAATATCGGTGAACCGATGCCGGAAGACCGGATCAAGCCGTTTCGGATGATGCGGTGGATGACTTATTCGGTCCTTGCCGATGAAACGCTGGAATCCTGGCTGGCAGACCTGCGAGCGGCCAAGCAAGCACGGCGCAATGTGCTGACCGAAAAGTATGCCCGGATCGACAATCTGATTCCCCAGATCAAAGAGCATCCTCTGATTTCCAATATTGTTGAAGCTGAAGTCCGCTGGATGGAGGAACTGCACCTCCGGTATCCCAAAATGATTAAACGCGAACAGGCAAATGCAGATCTCTTTAAAAAATACGCGATGTGCGAGCTCGAAACCTGGTCGGATGAATCAATTGAACTATATTATCGGGATGTCTGCGCAGCGCAGATAACGGGAAAGAATTTGCCGGAAGAACGCTATAACAACATGTACCGCAGAACAGGGCAAGGAACGCTGGCGGAGCTGGAAGCAAAAGCAGCCGGGTGAATACAATCAGTACGATGAGTGGGAGGAATAATTTGTGAAACAAATGCAAGCGGATGTAATTGTCGTAGCGGGTGGAGCTTCCGGACTGGCAGCAGCCATAACCGCTGCAGAAAAAGGCGCCAAGGTAATTGTTTTTGAGAAAGCCGGCAAGACCGGCGGATGCGCCAATCTGGCGGTGGGACTTCTGGGGATTGAAACGCGGCGGCAGCGCGAACGACTTGTCGGTCTTACCAAGGAAGACGCTTTTACTCGCTTCATGGAATACACTCATTGGCGGTCGGATGCAAGATTAGTCAAAGCCTATTTGAACAAGTCAGCGGAAACGATTGCCTGGTTGGAAGAACTGGGTGTGAATTTTGTTGAACCGTCGAAGTATTTTCCGGGGTCGGAAGCTACCTGGCATATTATCATGCCGAAAAACGGCAAGCCCGGATTGGGCGGCGCTTCGACGATGATTCAGCTCATGACGGACAGAGCGCTGGAACTGGGAGTGGAGATTTGTCTCAAAACGCCTGTGCAAAAGCTGATCAAGGAAGACGGTCGGGTTAAGGGTGTTATTGCACAAGACAGCAAAGGAAAAACCATTGAAGCCAGGAGTGGCGCAGTAATTATAGCGACCGGCGGATTTGGCGATAATCCCGAATTTATCAAAGAGCATACCGGTTTTGAATGGGGCAAGGATTTGTTCTCCTATCGCAGTCCCGGTCTTACCGGAGACGGAATCAAAATGGCATGGGAAGCCGGTGCAGGCAAAGACAAGATGGGTATGGAACTGGTTTATTTTGCACCGAACACAGGGGGTTACGCTCCGATAGAATTAGCATTCCGCCAGCCCAATCTGGTAGTCAACCTTCAGGGTGAGCGGTTTATCAATGAAGAAGTCATGGAAAATCCGGTATTTTCGGTAAATGCCATTGCGCGGCAGAAAAACCGTTTTGCTTTTGCGATTATCGATGAAACCATAATTAAAGGCTACGATGAACATGGATTGGATTTAATCAATGTCGTGACAGCCAATGTTGGCATGGACCAATTCCACCTCGAACTGGATAAGGCGATTGCGACTGGTAATGAGAATCTCTCTGTCGCGGAGTCCGTGGAAGAATTGGCGCGAAAAACAGGAATTGATGTGCAGAACTTACAAAAGACGATCGCCCAATATAATCATGCCTGCGAAACAAGAGATGATCTTTTCAACAAAAACTACAAATATCTAAAACCGATTGTTGGACCCAAACTCTATGCCTTGCGATTCGCACCCAGCGCATACGGGAGTTTGGGCGGCATAAAAGTAAACTATAAGACGGAAGTTGTCACTGATAATCAGGACGTGATTCCAGGACTATACGCGGCAGGCACAGATGCGAATTCGATTTACGATAATGATTATGTATTCATATTGCCGGGGAATTCATTGGGATTTGCTGTGAACAGCGGCCGTATTGCCGGAGAAAACGCTGCGAAAGCCATCCAAAACCTGTAGTTTTTAGCGTTTGGAGGGTGTTTTCATGAAGAGTATTCAAATGAAGCTGACGATCTCCATGTTGATTCTTTTTTTGATCGCGTTAAGCTCCCTGGGGGGGCTTAACTTTTGGAAGGCGCGGGATATTATTACAGAAAATTTGGCGCGGGACATGCAGATACAATCCGAGAACGCAGCCTCGGATGTGGCGGACTGGATTGGAGCACGCACTGCTCAGATGGTCATGCTGGCTAGCACGCCAAATCTCGGCAGTGGAAATTTGGGGGCAATCGTTCCCATCATGGAGGCTGCCAGAAAATCGGATCAGGCTTACGAATCAATGGTTTTTGCCGAACCATCCGGCGTATCCCATGATTCACAAGGGCCGATCGCCGATGTTGCGAACCGGGGCTATTTTAAAGCGGCCATGCAAGGAAAGACGAACGTATCCGATCCGGTGGTCTCAAAAGCGACAGGCCATGTGGTGGTGGTAGTGGCCGTGCCGGTCAAAACGGCTGATAAAGTCGTCGGCGTCTTGTTCGGGGCTATTAGCATGGATGAAATTTCCCGCAAGGCTTTGTCTGTGAAAATTGGCAAAACAGGGTATGCCTATATCGTTCAAGGGGACGGAATGACGATCATTCACCCTGACAAAGAAATGGCGATGAAGGACAATATCCTGAAAAATCCCAATGCTCCCAAGGAACTTAAGGCAACTACCGAAAAAATGGTAAAAGGCGAACGCGGGTTGACACGCTATGAATATAACGGAGTCGGAAAAATGGTGGCTTTTGCACCAATTTCCGCCGCCAACTGGTCATTGGCGCTGACGGCGCCGGTATCTGAAATGACGGAGATATTGTCTTCGTTAACCATGATATCGCTGGCGACTATTATTG
>DATMYT010000417.1:0-5263 GCA_035560855.1 Negativicutes bacterium
TACTTTACACAAAATTGAAGGCATATTGGGACCGGGATCGGTTTTTCTGGCATGATACTTGCATAAAATCATAATTGATGGTTGCAACAAGTATGTGAAAAATGGTACAATGCTTTCTGTAAAAAGTATGTGAATTGTTGAACAAACTATTTTTCCAATTTGATCAATAAATTAAGAAGGGGAGAATGTTCATGAAAGAAGTTGTCATCGTCAGCGCAGTGCGCACGCCCATCGGAGCCTTTAATGGAGGATTGGCCTCTTTCTCCGCTGCGGAGCTTGGTGCAATGACCATTGCCGAAGCCGTCAAAAGAGCGAATGTGCAACCCGGTCAAATTGATGAGGTCATTTTTGGTAACGTGCTTCAGGCAGGTCTCGGGCAGAACGTTGCCCGACAGTGTGCAATTAAAGGCGGGATTCCGGATACAACACCTTCCTTCACGGTAAACAAAGTCTGTGGATCCGGACTGAAAACCGTCAATCTTGCGGCGCAAGCTCTGATGGCGGAGGATGCGGATATCATCGTCGCCGGTGGCGCTGAAAGTATGTCGCAGGCGCCGTATGTTCTTGACAGCAAAGCTCGTTGGGGTTATCGTATGGGCAACGCGAAAGTTGTGGATGTAATGATTCAGGACGGACTTTGGTGCGCCTTTAACGACTATCATATGGGTATAACTGCTGAGAATGTGGCGGAAAAATATGGCATAACTCGTGAAGCTCAAGATAAACTGTCCTTTGAGTCACAGACGAAGGCGATTAAAGCCATTGATGGCGGAAACTTTAAAAAAGAAATTTTGCCGGTCATTGTTAAAGGGAAAAAAGGCGATGTAGTTTTTGACACTGATGAATTTCCCAAACGCGATTCGGCTCTCGAAAAATTGGCCGGTCTTAAACCCGCTTTCAAGAAAGACGGGACGGTTACGGCCGGTAATGCATCAGGCATCAATGATGGTTCCGCTGCATTAGTGCTGATGACTGCAGACAAGGCTAAAGCCCTCGGGCTCAAACCGTTGGCCCGAATTCTCGGCTATGGTTCCGGCGGCGTTGATCCCGCTCTTATGGGAATGGGACCTGTTCCTGCGACTCGTAAGGCATTGGCGAAAGCCGGTCTGACAATTGACCAACTGGATTTGATTGAAGCAAATGAAGCATTTGCTGCGCAATTTTTAGCAGTTGGCAAGGAATTAGGTTGGCCGGCGGAGAAAGTAAACATACATGGGGGAGCTATTGCGTTGGGTCATCCGATTGGCGCCAGCGGCGCTCGGATTTTGGTAACGTTGCTTCACGCATTGGAGCAACAGAACAAGAAAATCGGCCTCGCAACTCTTTGCATTGGCGGCGGTCAAGGCTGCGCCACCATCATAGAACGTCTATAATTTTCAGGCCTATCGAATCAGCCATCGGCATCGATTGTGCGCCGGGGGCCCAGAGAAGCCCCCGGCGTATGCGTTGCAAAGAATTATAAAACCAACAATGAAAGGGGAAAAGGAATATGTTTGAACTGTCTGAAGACCAAAAAATGATGCAAAAAGTAGCCCATGATTTTGCCGAGAAGGAAGTTGCTCCCGGAGCTGAGGAGAGAGACGAACACGAAACGTTTTCCCGCCCGTTGTATGACGCAATGGTGGGCCTTGGCCTTTCCAGCATCTGCTTTCCAGAACAATATGGTGGTGCCGATGGTGATGTTCTGAGCTACATTCTGGCGATCGAAGAAATTTCAAAAGCCGACTCAGGTCTGGGGATATCCCTCTCGGCTACAGTCTCGCTTTGCGCCTGGCCGATTTTTGCCTTTGGCACTGAAGAACAAAAAATGAAGTACGTCAAACCCCTGGCTGAGGGAGCTCAAATGGGTGCATTTGGCTTGACAGAGCCGGGCGCCGGTACTGACGCCGGGTCTCAACAGACCGTCGCAGTTCGTGATGGCGACAATTATATTATCAATGGCAGCAAGATTTTCATTACCAATGGCGGCGAAGCCGAAGTCTACATCGTTTTTGCCATGACCGACAAATCTAAAGGGGTAAGAGGAATTTCTGCCTTTATTCTTGAAAAAGGTATGCCTGGATTTACGTTTGGCAAAAAAGAACATAAAATGGGAATTCGTTCTTCCCAGACGATGGAACTGATTTTCCAGGACGTCAAAGTACCGGCTGCCAATCTGCTCGGTAAGGAAGGCGAAGGCTTCAAAATCGCTATGACTACGCTGGACGGCGGTCGTATTGGAGTTGCGGCGCAGGCTCTGGGGATTGCGCAGGCTGCTTTTGATGCTGCTGTTAAATATTCCAAGGAAAGAGTTCAGTTTGGCAAGCCGATTTCTGCCAATCAAGCCATTTCTTTTATGCTGGCCGATATGGCGACTAAGATTGATGCGGCCCGTTTGCTGGTTTATCGTGCAGCGTCCTTCAAAGACGCCCATAAACCATACTCCAAGGAAGCCGCCATGGCTAAACTGTTTGCTTCCGATATTGCAATGGAAGTGACCACTGATGCCGTGCAGATCCTTGGCGGGTATGGCTACATCCGAGAGTATCCGACGGAACGTTACATGCGGGATGCGAAAATCTGCCAGATCTACGAGGGGACGAACCAAGCACAGCGTATGGTTATTGGCGGCGCGGTGCTTAGGTAAGTACATACAACTTTAAATGTAAGGAGGAAACCAATCGATGGAAATTGTGGTCTGTGTCAAGCAAGTGCCTGACACTACAGAAGTCAAGATTGATCCGGTAAAGAACACTTTGATCCGCGAAGGAGTGCCCAGTATTGTCAATCCTTTTGACAAAATCGCGGTAGAAGTGGCCCTGCAACTAAAAGAAAAACATGGTGGACGGGTTCGAGTAATTTCCATGGGGCCCCCGCAGGCGGCCGATGCATTAAAAGAATGCTTGGCAATGGGTGCTGATGAAGCAGTGCTTGTGAGTGATCGAGCTTTTGGCGGCGCCGATACATTGGCAACCGCATATGCTCTTTCTACTTCCATTGAAAAAATGGGACCTGTTGATCTCATTATCTGCGGCAAACAGGCAATTGATGGAGATACGGCGCAAGTCGGCCCCGGTATTGCTGAAAATCTGGGAATTCCTCAGATTACCTATGCTGCTAAAATTGAAATCAATGGCAACATGATTAAAGTTGACCGTGAACATGAAGACGGCTATGAAATTATGGAAGCTCCCTTGCCAGTCATGGTGACGGTAGTAAAATCCATTGCTGAACCGAGATTCCCGACGGTCAAAGGAACCATGAAAGCAAATCGGACGCAGATACCCGTGTGGTCTGCCGCTGATATTAATGCTGATGAAAAACGGATTGGCATGCCTGGCTCACCAACGCAGGTACGGCGGATTTTTACCCCGACCCAGCGGAGCCAAGGACAACTGATTCAAGAAGAAAGCGCTCAAAAATCGGTGGCTGTGCTGATACAGAAGCTCAGCGACGCAAAAATAATTTGAGGCAAGGAGGGACAATGAAATGGCTGTAATCGTCAATCAGGATAAATGCGTTGGTTGCGGAGCCTGTGTTCCTGCTTGTCCGTTCGATGCGATCGTCATGCAGGAAGGTAAAGCGTATATCACGGAAAAATGCACCATGTGCGGAGCTTGTGTTTCCGTATGCCCGGTAGAAGCAATTTATCGGGAAGAAATCGAGCGGACCGTTGCTATGGACAAAACCCAGTACAAAGGGGTTTGGGTCTTTATTGAACAAGCTGAAGGACAAGTCAAGGGCGTTGCTCATGAGCTTCTGGGAGAAGGCCGCAAATTGGCTGATGAACTCGGCGAAGAACTGGCTGGAGTATTGATCGGCAATCAGGTTGAAGGAATGACCGGTGAACTATTTGCCAGCGGAGCCGACAAGGTCTATCTGGTGGAAGGTCCTGAGTATGACCACTATAACACCGAAGCCTATACGGTTGCTTTTGTCGATTTGATTCAAAAATACAAACCGGCCGCTATTTTGGTCGGCGCCACCAACGATGGCAGGGACCTTGGTCCCCGTGTAGCAGCGAGGACACGTACCGGTCTTTGCGCTGATTGCACCGGACTCGCCGTAGATCCGGAGACTCGTCTCGTAATCTGGACCCGTCCGGCCTTTGGCGGCAATATTATGGCGGATATTCTCTGCCCTGATCATCGTCCGCAGATGGGAACCGTGCGGCCGAAAGTATTCAAGCGACCTGTTGCAGATCCCGGTCGAACCGGCGAAGTCATCAAAGTTGCCAGCAAGGTAAAAACAGAAGACTTGAAGGTAAAATTGCTGGAATTGATTTCAATTTGCACCTCAAACTGCAAACTGGAAGAAGCCGATATCATCGTTTCCGGTGGACGTGGATTGAACAAACCGGAGAACTTTTCTGTTGTGGAAGAATTGGCGACGACACTTGGCGCAGCAGTTGGCGCGTCTCGCGCAGCAGTTGACGCAGGTTGGAAACCCGCACTGCATCAAGTAGGCCAGACCGGCAAAACAGTCGGTCCGAAAATCTATTTCGCCTGTGGTATTTCTGGAGCTATCCAGCATTTGGCCGGAATGTCTTCATCAGATACCATTATTGCGATTAACAAGGACGTCGATGCACCTATTTTCAAAGTTGCCGACTATGGTATCGTTGGTGATGTCATGGAAGTGTTGCCGCTATTGACGGCTGAGTTCAAAAAATACAAAGCTTCCTGCAAATAAGAAGGAAGCTGGATAGCTGAACCGAAAAACGGTAAAAACAGTAAAGGCTGCGCCGAAACTTTGATTTTGGCGCAGCCTTTTTGTATTCATTACAATGCAATATGGAATAGATTGAAGCGTTAACAAGACGCTCTTATTTTTTCATTACCGTCGCTTTCCCGTCAGTTACAAGCACTCCAGCTTGATTTGTAACCGTGGTTCGCAGGATCAAATGATTTCTCCGTTCAATCTTTTCCAATACTTCCACGGTAGCAGTTACAGTATCGCCGATTTTTACCGGCGCTTTAAACTGGAGTTCCTGTCCCAGATAAATCGCATTTTTCCCTGGTAGTGCAGTTCCTAGAACAGCGGAAATAAAACCAGCTGACAGGATGCCGTGGGCAATTCTTCCCTTGAACATGGTAGTTTTGGCAAATTCCTCGTCAATGTGCACGGGATTGAAGTCACCGGTAACGCCGGCAAAGGTGTATACATCATATTCCGTTACCGTTTTGGACATGCTGGCTTTGTCACCAACTTTGATTTCTGCAAAGGATATGTCCTGGACCATCGCGAATCTCCTCCATTATTTAGCAGTTGTGAAGTTTTTCAT
>DATMYT010000418.1:0-2451 GCA_035560855.1 Negativicutes bacterium
TTTGAGCCTTCAGTTCTTCTGATCAGCTGCTTGTTTAATTTATAGTTTATTATTTCATTCCTAAACTTCTTTGTCAATAGCATAAACGACTATTCGTTTTTTAATGGTTTTATACCGTCGCTTAATGTGGTATATTGAAGAAAAATATTCTGGGAAAACCTATAGGAGTGGTAATTTTGTTTGATACAGTCATCGCAAATGGCATTTTAATTGATCCGGAAACACTTACTCGCAGTTATGGCAATGTTGGAATCCTTGACGGAAAAATTGCCACAGTAGCAAAAGAACCGTTGTATGGGACATTGGAAATAAATGCCGCAGGCCGGGTCGTTTGTCCGGGATTTATTGATATGCACGGCCATATTGATCTGGATGATTACTGTGCCGAACTCTCCTTGCGTCAGGGAATTACTACAACCGTTGGTGGAAACTGCGGCTATAGTCCGCTTGATATCGATTCTTTTTTTTCCTTACAGGAAACGCGAGGTTTTATCATTAACCAAGCCGAATTCATCGGGCACTCCATCAGCCTGCGGGAATCAGTTGGCGCCATAAATCCCTTGAAACCGGCAACTGATGAACAATTATCCAGGATGGAATATCTGGTTGAAAAAGGTTTTGAGGCCGGCGCCTGCGGGTTATCCTTAGGATTAGCCTACGCACCGGGAAGTTCCAATGAAGAAGTCGTCCGTCTCAGCAAACTGGCTGCTCGCTATGGGCGTATCGTATCTATTGATACCCGTATGCTGACGTCCATTGATATGTATTCGATTGTTGAGGCTATCTCCATTGCCCGTCAAACCGGAGCACGGGTACAAATATCGCATCTCGTGTATCAATATGGCACCGGTGTTATGGATGAAGCGTTGGCAGTCATTACAAGAGCCCGTGCGGATGGTTTGGACATTCGCTTTGATAGCGGCATGTACACCGCTTGGGCAACTCATATCGGCGCGGCCTTGTTTAATGAAGATTCCATGGATACCAACGGATGGAACTTGAACGACATTCTGGTCATCACCGGGAAATACAATGGAACACGATTGACGATGGATGTATATCGTGAGCTTCGTTCCGAAGCCCCGCATACATCCGTCGTCGTACTGACAGGAAACGAAGAAGAAATCTACCTGGCGCTGACACACCCCTACGGCATGCCTTCAACCGATACAGGCGTTTATCTTCCGGGCGAAGGACATCCACAAATTGCCGGAAGTTTTCCGCGTTATTTCAGAAAGATGGTTGTTGAACGACATGAGCTGAACTTAATGGAAGCAGTCCGCAAAGCGACACTGCTTCCAGCCGAAACACTGGGGCTGCAAACCAAAGGACGCCTTCGGCAGGGAATGGACGCTGATATCGTAGTATTTGACATTGATTCGATCACAGATACAGCCATTTTTGGTCAACCGAACACAGCTCCGAAAGGAATCGATCATGTATTTGTCGGCGGCAACTTAGCACTATCCCTAGGTCAACTAAAAAATACGCGGGCCGGCAAAACAGTTCGCTGCATCAAACCCCTATACAGCTACGAAATATAACAATTATAGGCGCGTTGTTACCAGGCGGTCACGACAGAACCCTTGAAATGTTCATCGGAAAAGGCTTTAACTTCAGCGGACTGATAAGCTTTGATCAATTTCTGGAATACGGGATCATCCTTATCCTTGGTGCGCACTGCGATCAGATTTGCATACGGAGATTTCGGATCTTCAATGGCAATAGCATCTTTTTTGGGTACTAATCCCGCCACCATGGCATAATTTGTATTGATTGCCGCGGCATCGACATCATCAAGCGCCCTGGGGATTTGTGCGGCATCTAGTTCCTTGATTTTAAGGTTTCTGGGGTTTTCGACAATATCATTGGCAGTTGCATTAAGACCGGCTTTTGGATTCAATTTGATCAGGCCGTTTTTCTCAAGAAGCAACAGCGCTCGCCCACCATTGGTCGGATCGTTCGGAACCGCAACTGATGAGCCCGGTTTCAATTCGTCCAGTTTCTTGATTTTCTTCGAGTAAATTCCCATTGGGAAAATAATGGTTTGGGCAATAGCGGTCAATTCATACTTGCGATCCCTAATTTGATTGTCAAGAAACGGGCGGTGCTGATAACTGTTGGCATCAATATCCCCCTGATTCAACGCGACATTGGGTTGAATATAATCGTTGAATTCTACGATTTGAATGGTCAAGCCATCCTTTGCCGCTACTTTTTTTACTACTTCCATGACTTCCGCATGGGGTCCAGCGGTAACGCCTACCTTGATTGAATTTCGGACGGCTGCCGGCGCTGGTTTTGCTGGTTCGGCCTTCTTGGTATCGCCGCCGCATCCAGTCAAAGTAAAGGCTGCCAACGTTGCCACCGTGACCAGTGAAATCCATTTTTTCTTGTTTATCATAATTGTTTCCTCCTCTTTTTTTGTTTCGACACCCTGCAAATTATGGT
>DATMYT010000419.1:0-6507 GCA_035560855.1 Negativicutes bacterium
ACGCCGCCGACGATCGTATAGGGCAGCGCCTGCTTGAGAAATTCTTCCTCAATAGCCCGTGATTGCGCATTGGTCCGATACAACACAGCCATGCCGCCATAAGGCTGGCGCTGCACCGTATGCAGCCGTACTGCCTGCTCCGCGACGAACCGCGCTTCGTCGTGCTGATCACCGGTCACCTGCAGTACTAGCGAGTCACCGGCCGGGTTTTCCGTCCACATCGTCTTCGGCTTGCGCCCAGTGTTGTTGTCAATCAGGGCATTGGCCGCATCCAAAATCACCTGGGTCGAGCGATAATTCTGTTCCAGCTTGATCACGGCAGCATCCGGATAATCCTTTTCAAAATCGAGGATATTGCTGATGTCCGCGCCACGCCAGCCGTAAATGCTCTGGTCCGCATCACCGACCACGCAGAGGTTGCGATGTTTTGCCGCCAACATCCGCGTCAGTGTGTACTGCGTGTGATTGGTATCCTGGTACTCATCAACCAGAACATAGCGAAACCGCTGCTGATATTTCTCCAATACTTCCGGTCGTTCTTCAAGCACTCGGACCGCCACGTTCATCAAATCATCAAAATCCATGGCGTTGTTGGCCAACAGTTTTTTCTGATACAGGGTATATACTGTGGCCAGCCTTTGCTGGTAGTAGTTGTCCGCCTGCGCAGTAAACTGTTCCGGCGTGATCAATTGATTTTTTGCATTAGAAATAGTCCCGATAACACTGCCCACAGAAAATTGTCGTTCGGGTAAATCCAGCTCCTTCAGGCACTGCCGCACCAACAGCTTGATATCCCCTTCATCATAAATCGTAAAATGCCGGGTATACCAGCCGGTCGCGTCAATTTCCATCCTCAGAAACCTCGCGCAAAACGCGTGGAAGGTGCTGAGCCAAATTTGCTTTGCGACAGCTCCGACAATTTTTTCTACCCGTTGTTTCATTTCCGCGGCGGCTTTATTCGTAAAAGTGATGGCTAGAATTTCCCACGGCTTGACGCCCTGCTCCAACAAATAAGCAATGCGGCTTGTAAGCACGCTGGTTTTTCCCGATCCCGCACCCGCCACTACCAGCAATGGGCCGTTGATATGGGTAACTGCCTCCAGTTGGCAGGGATTAAGTCGTTTCGTATAGTCGTTGTGCACTTTATTCCTCCCACGTTTTCCTCATCCAAATCCAGTACGCTTACAATAGATTCTCCGCGCCGTCGTAATTTCCTGCCAAATCAACCAGAACATATGTTTGATTTTTCCGCAATGATTTCGTATAATGATGCTGAAAACAGCAGTTGCGAGGGAGGGACTCGGACGTGGACAAACTTGAAAAACTGGCCTTACTTGGCGAGAGCGCCAAATACGACGTATGCGCATCCTCTTCGGCCACACCGAAAAAATTTAAAAACGCCGACATCGGACGAACCATCCCGAGCGGCGTCTGTCATTCTTTTACGCCTGACGGGCGCTGCGTATCCCTGTTCAAGGTTTTATTGAGCAACCAATGTGAAAAAGATTGCCTGTACTGCCCCAACCGTGCGGGGCGAGATGTGCCGCGCAGTCACTTTGCGCCTGAGGAACTGGCGGAACTGTTCATGGATTTTTACCGGCGTAATTATGTTGAAGGGTTATTCCTTAGTTCCGGTGTTCGTCACTCTACAGGACGAACCATGCAGGAACTGCTGGAAACTCTGGAAATTCTGCGTTTTCGCTACAAGTTCGGCGGCTATATTCATCTGAAAATTTTGCCTGGAGCCGGGGAAGCAGAAACCGAAAAAGCGGTGGAACTTGCAAACCGAGTCTCTCTGAACATGGAAGCTCCCTCTGCCCTCCATCTGGCTCGCCTCAGCCACACCAAAAATTTCGCCACCGAAATCATGGGCGGCATGAGCCGCATTCATCGACATATTCTGCATCAACCAGGCGTCAGCCACTCCACCCAATTCATCGTCGGCGCCGCCCAAGAATCCGATCACGATATTCTCGATTCGACAGTCCGGCTTTATTCCGACTATGGATTGAAGCGCGCCTATTTCAGTTCTTTTCAGCCGGTTCCCGGCACCCCGCTCGATGGTATCGTCGGCGCTCCGTTGATCCGGGAGCATCGCCTGTATCAGGCGGATTTTCTGTTTCGCTACTATGGGTTTCGAATGGATGAACTTGCCTTTGACCCCATCGGCAATCTTGACTTGACGACCGATCCGAAACAAGCCTACGCTCTGCAACATCCAGAGCGCTTTCCGTTGGAAATCAATCGGGCTTCCATCGCCGATCTGCTCCGCATCCCCGGCATTGGTCCCCGCTCGGCCAAAAAGATCTTTATGCTGCGCCGTGAATGCGCTTTCCGTTCGGTGGAAGAGTTGGCGAGGATCGGTGTGGTCACAAAACGCGCGTTGCCCTTCATACTGGTTCAGGGGAAAAAGTTTTCCCCACCCGTTTCCCTTCTCCCGGCGCGCGCCGCTTCCTCCTACACGCAACCCTCATTATGGGGTACTGCAATATGATTCTTTGTTCGCCCACCCCCGAGGGCATGCTCAAAGCGGCGTTGCTGAGTGAGTTGACGGGTTTGCTCCCTGAACTGCGCGTAACAAATGAACAACCAAACTTGTTCTCGCTGTCCGATGAGATTGACATCGACAGCTACGCACTGCCCCAGCTCATCAATGACTTGTCTTTGAAAACAGGCCGCGACTACGCGTGGATCAGTCAATATCGGGGGCGTCGCCTTGCCCTGATGATTCTCTTTAACTTGCGCAACTCTTCCCGCGATTGCGCCCCAGTCATTTTCAGTGCTTTGGCTGAAGCCTTGCAATATGGTCCCAGCTATTGCATCTGTGGTCGCGGGCGCGCAAGCTCGATTTTTCGCCGTCGCAGTCGCGATGTCGGCAACGAGATTCATCGGATGATGGGCCTGATCCGTTTCACCGAATCCGACGACGGAGCTCTGGTGGCCCGGCCCAAACTTTTTCATCAGACTGCCGATGTTCTGCTGCGAAAATTTCAATTACGCTACCCCTTGCGCCGTTTGGTCTTCATTCTGCCGAATGAAGCAATATGTTGCGAACGAGGGTGTCTGCGTCGCATTGAAATGCAGGATTTACCAACTTCGTTGTTGAATTCAACAGATGACTTTGCAGCGCTGTGGGAAACCTATTACCGTTCCCAATATATCCCGGCGCGAAAAAACATCCGACTCGCCTCCCACTTCATCCCCAAAAAATATTGGGACTGGCTGCCGGAAGGAAAAATACTGGAACAGGAAGCAAAAAAGTGAAAGAAATCATGAGCCGCATCTGGCGCGCTATTATCGAGTTTGAAATGATCGAAGCCAATGATCACATATTGATTGGACTGTCCGGTGGCAAAGATAGTTTATTTCTCACATACGCACTCGCCCAGATCCGTCGCCATTCAGGCCGACCTTTTACATTGGGCGCGTTCACCATCGATACCCGCTTTGACGAAAACTTTCCCCGCGAAGAGTTGCGCGTCTTCTGCGAATCACTTGACATCCCGTTTGACTCCACGCCTGTCGATATTCCCCGGGCCATCGCCGCCGCAAAATCTCCTGACGCCTGCGCCACCTGCGCTTTTTTTCGTCGCGGCGCACTGAACCGCATAGCCCATGAGCGAGGATACAACAAAGTCGCCTTGGCGCATCACCATGATGATGCCGTGGAAACCTTTATGATGGGTCTGTTTTATGCTGGACGATTAAAAACTTTTCTACCGAAAACACCACAGGAGCGCAGCGGTGTTACCATCATTCGCCCGCTCGTTTATTTTCGCGAGGCGGAAATTATCGACAATGCCAAGCGTCTCGGATTGCAACCGCTGAAGAACCCTTGTCCATACAACGGGCACACCAAGCGGCAGGAAATCAAGGAAATGCTTTGCGACCTGGAGGCCAAAGATCCCGAATACTACCGTCGTTTTTCCGCAGCCATGCGGGGCGGTGAAACAGCCGAGCTATGGCCGGCTGAACCTAATCGTTACACCCTGAAGGGAAAGTATTTGGATTTCATGGGTTTTCGACACAACAAACCTGATTCGTGACACCAGGAGGTTCTGTATGACCCTGCGTCAAAAAACGCTGCTGATCATCAGCCTGACTATCATCGTATTCAGTATAATATTGGTTTTCTCCGCCAACAAAGTCTTGCTCGGCGGCTTTTCTGCTGTTGAGAATCGCGAGACGGAGTTCAACCTTAGCCGGGCGGTCAATGCAATCAAAACAGAAACGGACTCTCTCTCCGCTTTTTTGGATGATTGGGCGGCATGGGATGACACCTATGTGTTCGTCGCAAACGCCAATACGGAATATCTGAAAAAAAACGTCACCCTCTCCACCTTCGTTTCACAGCAGCTTCACATAATGGCATTTCTGGATTCAAAGGGAACCCTTGTGTATGGAACCATGTTCGACCCTGAGACAAAAACGTTTCTCCCCCTTCCCGACAGTCTAAAGTCTCACCTGAAAATCGGCTCCGCTTTATTGACCCACCCCACTCGGGACAGTGACGTAAGCGGAGTTGTCCTCCTGCCGGAGTCGCCTTTACTGGTGGCCTCGCGCCAGATTATAGATAGTGAACGGCAACAACCTCCACGCGGTGTCATGATCGTGGGAAAATTCCTCAACACGGCAACACTTACAAAAATTTCTGCCAACACTCACCTATCACTTCTGTTCAAAGCGCATGCGGATACCGATCTCCCCCCCGACTTCGCAAAAGCCTCTCAGACACTTTCGTCCGATACTCCCACATGGATTAATCCGCTTGGTCAAGATCGCATCGCTGGTTATGCGTTGCTTTCGGATATCTCCGGCAACCCCAGCCTGATTTTGCGGGTCGATACCCCCCGCTCCATCTTTCTGCAAGGAAAAGTAACGGTTCAGTATTTTTTGTTTCTGCTCATCGCTTTCGGTCTACTTATCGCTATTTCCAGTTTGTTTTTGCTGGAAAAAACTATTCTGGCCAGAGTATATAGTTTAGGGAATCAGGTTTTCAACGTAGGCAAAAACAACGCTCCGTCCCTACGCGTTCAAATCGTCGGGCACGACGAATTGTCCCAGTTGGCCGACTCTATCAACATTATGCTTGGTTCATTGGAAACAGCGCAAAACGAATTGAAGGAAAGTGACACGGCAACAAGAGCGCTACTGGAAGGAATGCCGGATTCACTCCTCCGCATCAATCGCAATGGAATCATTCTGGATTTCAAGACTGCCCGAAACCGGGTTTCTGCCACGCCTGCCAAGTTATTGGCCGGAAACTCCATTACAGATGCCTATCCGAAATCATTGGCGGATAGAATGTCTACCGCCTTGGTGCAGGCGTTTGAGTCTCAGTCTACTCAGGTTTTCGAGCACGAAATGGTTGTCAACAGTCACGAAGTTCATCAAGAAATTCGGATTACTCCCATTAACGGAACAGAAGCGATCGCTATTCTACGCGACTTTACGGAACGCAGGCAATTGGAAAAATCCCTGCAGTTTTTCAACCTGCGAGATTCGCTGACCGGGCTGTTCAATCGGGCCTACTGGGACGAGAAGCTTACAACGATTTCTCAGCATGACGAAACCAAAATCAGCATCATTCTATGTGAAATAGATGAAATGAAGTTGATTCGCGACAGTCTTGGTTCGGAACATGAAAACACGCTTTTGAGTGCAACAGCTGCTGCATTGCGCGCCAGTCTTCCGGTTGACGCAATTATTGCCAGAATTGACGATGAACAATTTGCAGCGCTACTTATCGGCATTACCGACGCCGAATTGGAAAAAATCAATCATCAAATTCTGCGGGAGATTGACCGTAGCGACGCACACGAAGCTCACCTGCGCTTTGGCGTTTCTCTGGGGTGTGCCAGCGGAGTTTCGGCAAAAACAAGCCTTCACGAAACACTGGCTCTTGCTCAGAGTCGATTACACCGGGAAAAGCTGTCTCACAGTCAGGCTTCCCGCAACAAGCTATTCCAAAGCCTGCAAACCGTCCTGGAAACGCGCGACTTCGTTACCCATCAACATGCAACCCGTCTCTGGGCATTGGGACGCCCTCTGGCAAAAGAAGCCGGTCTGCCCCCTCGCCGACTGCCCGATCTCAAACTACTGACACAGTTTCACGATATCGGTAAAGTAGGGGTTTCTGATGATTTAATTTTTAAACAAGACAGATTAACTCCCGACGAAATGAAACAAATGAAACTGCACGTGGAGATCGGTCATCGCATCGCGCAATCCATACCTGAGTTATATACCATTGCTGATCTTTTGCTGAAGCACCACGAATGGTGGAATGGCGAAGGATACCCGCTGGGATTGCGCAACGAAGAGATTCCTTTGGAATGCCGGGTATTTTCCATTGTTGACGCTTATGACGCGATGACCAACGACCGGCCTGACCGCAAAGCTCTGTCCAAAAAAGAAGCGGCTGCCGAATTGCGCAGATGCGCCGGCAGCCAGTTTGATCCCGATCTGGTAATGAAATTTTTAATAATTATCGATGAAGAAACCTAA
>DATMYT010000420.1:0-4338 GCA_035560855.1 Negativicutes bacterium
GTATGCAGGAGCGGAACCTGTTTGCGCCGAATAAATAAGTATTATTTAGTTGGAAAGTGCGTTGTTGCAAGCAAGCATAAGGATGTGATGAAGTGTTGCCGGATTCACAGTATCAAGTTATTGTGGAATCTTCGCCAAATATGATTTGGCGGGCGGGAACCGATGCGAAATGCAACTATTTCAATAAAACTTGGTTGGCTTTCACCGGGCGTGCCATGGAACAGGAAATGGGCGACGGTTGGGCTGAAGGGGTGCATTCCGAAGACTTTCATCTGTGTCTTCAGATTTATCTCGATGCATTTGCGAAACGACGAGCATTCGAGATGGAATACCGCCTCAAACGCCATGATGGGGAATATCGTTGGATTAATGACCGGGGAGTGCCCTTTACTGACGCTGCGGGAATTTTTGCAGGTTATATTGGAAGTTGCATCGATGTTACCGATAAGGTTGAAGCGCAGGAATTGAAAAAAACGCTGGAGATACTACGCCGTAGAGAGGCTGATTTGTCACATGCTCAAGCAATAGCTCGTTTAGGCAGTTGGAGCTGGGAGATGAATCATAACGAAGTGTATTGGTCGAATGAATTGTTCCGTATTTTCGGTGTCGATCCAACGGCGTTTTCTCCGAATGCTTCTTCTATAGAAAAATTGATTTATCCGGAAGATTTGCCGCAGTGTCTGGGAATATTGACCAATGCTCGAGACGGGAAGTTCGTAGAGTCGTTTGAATGCCGTATTCTTCATCCAGATGGCGAAATTCGCTATATATGGGCAAGCGGCTTCGAGATGGAAACGGACGCGACTGGCGAACAGAAATGCTTGTTTGGCACAATTCTTGATATTACAGAACAACGGATTAGAGAAAATAAACTTCGTGAAAGCGAAGCCCGTTATCGGGCCTTGCTGGAACAATCCTTCGATGCTGTTTTACTTATGGATCCTGACACCTTGAACGTCGTTGAAGTTAATAATCAGTTCGTGCGTTGGTTTGGCTGGTCGTTGCCTGCGGACGCCCCGCTTTCTATTCTATCCCTTATGACAGGTCCTCAAGATGAAATTGCGGTGCGAGCTGAACGACTTCACTCGGAACAAGTGCTTACGCCTGAATTGCGTCCACTCCGAGCCAAATCCGGACGGATCGTTACGGTAGAGCGGGCCGGAGTCGTTGTTACTTATGGAGATAAGAAGTTACGAATGATTACAATGCGTGATGTGACCAAAGAACGCCAACTGGAAATGGCGTTAATGCGCGATATTCAATTTGCGCATCGGCTGCAGCAGGCGCTTATGACGAAGCCGGTGTCTTCGGAGTGCGTGGAGGTTCGGACGATTTTTGCGCCGCACCAATTTGTCAGCGGTGATGTGTTTCATTTGGAATGGCGCAATGGAGGGCGGTTGCTTCGGGGATATTTGGTCGATGTGAGTGGGCACGGACTGGCGACAGCATTGCAAACTTCTGCAATGAATGTCCTCTTGCACGAAACGGCGGAATTGGACATGTCACTAGAAAATCAGATGCAATGGCTCAATCGCCGTGCTTCCCAGTATTTTGCGGAGGAATCCTTCGCGGCAGCAATTGGGTTCGAAATCGACCTTGAGAAAAAAGAACTTCGCTATACTGGCGCAGGCATTACAGATTTTTTGGCGGATGCGGGAACAGCGAAGGGGTTGACGCTCGTGCCCGGTTTGTTCTTGGGAATAACAGAGATGGGCGATTTTAGTTGCGGATGTCTAGAACTACAGCAAGGAGATGCGTTCTATTTCATCACAGATGGACTTTCCGACTTAATGAAACAAGCCATCGAATCCAAACCGGCTGGATTTGAGGGGTCTGTAGATTGGCTGCAGCAGATGGCGCAGGGTGATACCAAACATGATGATGCTACGGCGGTATGTATCCACATTTTAGATTTTTAATGAAAGATCGGTAGGATTGAAGATAGATCATAACTGAATCAAAAGGAACCGTACTGAAACTTGTATTTCGGCACGGTTCCTTTTATTGGGCCGAAGTTACGGCGTTTTTTTTTTGATTAAGAGCTTTTAATAGAAGAACAGGAAATTGGCGGCTACAAGAGTAATCAACGCTCCGGCCATCGGAATGGCGGTTCGCTTAACTACGTCAAACGGAGACACGCCGCCCATGCTGGAGGATACCACAATAACTGCTGTAATCGGCGACATGGCACGGGCGGCGCTGGCCGCAAAGTGCATCGGCAGCAGCATGACAACTGGGGCTACCGACATTTTGGCGGCAACGGTCGGCGTCAAAGCAGCAAAAGCAAAGAACGGAGCATTCCCTGAACCCATGAGAACCGACGATACTGCGATGATCGTGATCATAAGCAGAATCATTCCGGCTGCGCCAAAACCGGAAGTTTGCGCTGAAGTAATGATGGTGTCGATGGTTCCAATCGTTACCAAGCCTTTGGCGAAGGTTTCACCAGCTACAATCAGGGTAATGACGTTGGCCATTTGCATGCCTAACCCATCAAAGAATACTTGAATGTCGGTCAAAACTTTTTTCCCATCGCGTAATCGAATATATTCAACCAACATTCCGATCGCTAACCCGATAAACATTGCTTTGATGATGTCCATTTTAATCCATGAAATCCACAAATCGCTGAAAGCTAAAATCAAGCCCAAGGGAATCACCGGTAGTATGGCGTAAAACATCGGCGGCATTTTGTCGGGCTCATTGTCCTTATCCGTCGACACAATCAGTTCCGTGACTTGCACCACATGACCATCGCGTGCATCCATCCATTTTTGAGTAAAATAGTGTAGCACTGCAACTATTGGTATTGTGACGGCTGCAATGGGGACTTGATATTTCACCCAGTATACAACAGGATCGATGCCTGCCGTTGTGGCAGCCAGCAGGGTGCCGGTGTCGCTAGGGCTCCAGTCTAAGCAGAGCGTGGTTGCGATCACTGCAGTTGCTGACAGTCGGCTGACTCCAAGGTTGATCAAAATTGGGAATACTGTAACCATGAGCAGCATCGCCAGACCAGAGGCGCTGTTGATTGCAAGCCCGAGACACATGCCTAGAATCCAGGCCCCTGCCATGACCAGATAAGGGGCGCGGAGAGCAAGTAGCGGGGAGATTGTCAGCTTAACTAACGCTTTACTGGCACCAATGTGGTCCATGTAGCGGGCAAAACCGGCTACTGCCATGATGTTGAGGCCCAGTCCGCCAGCGCGGGAGCTGAAAGTTCGCTTGATAAATTCAAACGCATCAAAGATCACAAATCCGGTGCTTTCCTTAGCGGGCAGAATTTTTCCCAAGCCCAGAAATACTGCGGCGAACATGAGAACCATTCCGGCAATAAACAAAACAGGTTGGGGTTTGAACTTCTTGACGATAAGATACCCAGTCCAAAAAGTGACGAGCAGAGATATTATGATACCCAAAATAGCACCCCCTCATTTTTATTGTATTCGGTTCCAGCCTTTGATATCAGTAATGCCCAGCCCGGGCGCTTCAGAAATGAGAAGCTGATTTTTGCAGAAACTTACACCGCCGACGACAGGATCTTCCGCCAATAGAACTGCGGCATCCAAGTCCGCTCTGGTCACAATTTTTTTGCCGGCGGCAATACTTGCGGCGGCAGTGATGCCGACCTTGCTCTCCAGCATGCACCCCATCATGCACTGGACACCCAGCGTTTCGGCGAAATTTACAATTTTGAGGGCGTTATGCAAACCGCCAGCTTTCATCAGCTTGATGTTGATCAGGTCGCAGGCCCTCATAGACAATAACTGAAAAACTTCAAACGGACCGAATGCTGATTCATCCGCCATGATATCGGTTTCCACTCTGTCGGTCACGTATTTGAGCCCTTCAAAATCATGGGCTTTAACCGGTTGTTCGATGAGTTCGATATCGAGTCCGTCCGCCTCGAACTTTCGGATGGTTCGGACAGCTTCTTTGGCGCTCCAACCCTGATTCGCGTCGAGACGGATTTTGATATCGCGGCCGACGGCGGCGCGAATTGCTTGTACTCGTTTAATATCTAGCGCCGGTTCGTTTCCGACCTTGAGTTTGATTGCGGTATATCCTTCCGCCACTGCCTCCAGCGAGTCGCGCACCATTTCTTCCGGTGTATTCAGACTAATCGTCAGATCGGTTTCCATACTCTTGCAATACCCGCCAAAGAGCTTGTAGAGGGGGATGCCGAAGCGCTTGCCAAACAAGTCATACACAGCAATATCCAGCGCCGCCTTGGCAGAGTGATTGTGCAACATACCTGCATCCAACGCCGACATGATGCCTTCAAGGTTGTCGATTTCCATGCCGATAATTTTGGGACCGAGGGTGTCCCGAATCGCG
>DATMYT010000421.1:0-5187 GCA_035560855.1 Negativicutes bacterium
GGTTTATCAGGAGGAGATTTTTCGTTATTGCCAGACGATTTGCGCCGACATGAAAAGCGTGTTGCTCATCGCGCATGACATCAAATTGGCGGCTAAATTTTGTTCCCGATTGATTTTGTTGGCGGAAGGGCGGATTGTTGCCGACGGAAGTCCGGACGAAGTGATCACGGTGGGAAACCTGGAACGGGCCTACGGGCTCCATTCTGCCGTGTTTATGAATCAAGTGACCGGTAATCTCGATATTCATACATATGAGGCGCCTGCGCAGACACAACATCCAGGAACTGTTCATGTGATCGGCGGTGGCGGGGCTACCGCCTCAATTCTGCGTGCGTTGTATGAACAGGGGTGTCGGTTGAGCGCCGGTGTGTTACAACCGGGCGATACCGATGCGGATGTGGCGTCGGCCTTTGCGGTAGACGTGGTGATGGGACAATCTTTTTGTGCGATAGGCGCAGTTCAGACCGAAGCAAACCGTCGCAAGATTGCGGGGGCCGATGTGGTGGTATTGGGTAATATATGCTATGGGCAGCAAAACTTGGATAATCTGCAGGCTGCTTTTTTTGCTCATAAACTGATTGTAATCGAAGATACGCCGATTTCCGAGAGGGATTATACTGGCGGGACTGCTGCCGGATTATACGGGCAATTGGTGCGGCAACCACAGGTTGAGGTGATGACTTCGGCAGAATTTATGGGAAGGGTTACAGCAGGGAGGTTCGCAAAAAAAGTGTCTGAACATGTGTTGACAAATCCTGCAAATAGTGCAAGAATAGCAACGTAAAATAGTTGTTTTTGACAATTTCATATCGGGATAGGTGCCCGCGAGGGCTTAATAGGGAAGTCCGGTGTAATGCCGGCGCGGTCCCGCCACTGTAATGGGGAGCGAACTCATCAAATGCCACTGGGACGAGAGTCTTGGGAAGGTTTGGGCGAGCTATGATCCAGAGCCAGGAGAACTGCCTGTCTGACAATCACCGTTTTTACCCACGCGCGATGGGGAGGGGATTTTGACGCAACTCCTGTGTTAGATTTCTTCCCGGCAATTTTTTGCCGGGATTTTTTATCAAGACGCCTGTCTGTGCCAAAATAGCTTCTCACGATGTGGGAGGCTATTTTTTTTATCCGAGGCGTAACTCCGTATTATGCCCTAGCAATATAGCCCAAATCATTAAAATGAAGGAGTGAATTTTATTGAAAACAAACATATGGTTGATCATGACGGCATTATTAGCGGTGTTATCTTTTGGCGTAATCACCGGTGGAGAAAAAGCCTATGCTATTGAAGCCGCGACAGGGAAAAAGGCTATTTTAGTGGTTAGTTTCGGTACTACATACGCGGATACTCGTAAAGCAACTATTGAAGCGGTAGAAGATAAGATTCGCGCTGCTTTTCCGGAATATGCAGTGCGAAGCGCTTTTACATCCCGCATTATTATTAAAAAAGTGGCTGACCGTGATGGAATAAAATTTGACACAGAAAAGCAGGCGCTGGACAAACTGAAAGCAGACGGTTTCACGGAAGTTATCATACAACCTCTTCACATTGAGGCCGGTGATGAATATGAGAAGGTGCGCCGCGCGGCAGAGCCCTATATCCAAAGGAATGTCTTTGCCAAACTGAAAATAGGACGACCGATTCTGTATTACATGGGTCAGGAAGAAAAGCCCGATGATTATTTGACAGCGATTCAAGCAGTGCAAACTCAATTGCCCAAACAAAAAAGCGATGAGGCCATCGTCTGGATGGGACATGGCGGCGTCAATCCTTCTAATGCCGCGTATGCGTTGCTGCAAATGAAAATGGAAGATGCCGGATTGAAAAACAACTTTATATTTACAGTGGAAGGATATCCGACGCTGGAAAATGTTGTTGAGAAACTAAAACAAAATAAAATCAAGAAAGTTACGCTGATGCCGTTTATGGTGGTGGCCGGCGATCACGCCAACAATGATATGGCTGGCGATGAAAAAGATTCAGCAAAATCAATTCTGCTCCAGGCAGGCATCAAGGCTGATGCGTATCTGCATGGGCTGGGAGAAAATGCTGGAATCCAGAATATTTACGTGCAACATGTGAAAGACGCCATCGAAAATAAATACCAGGAACGCGGCAAAGATAAACCGGTCATTCCTGTGATTGAATAAACGCGAAGGAGGCGTTGTATGAGACAAGCTATGGTCGGTGCAATGGCCGGCATTATCTTCGCGTTCTCTTCGGTAGCAGTTGCAGCGCCGGTGGAAGTAACCGGGTCCCTCTCATCAAAATATGAAACGATCAACGCCCCCGATTCGCCATTGGAATCAAGTTTGATGACTACATTGACGTTGCGGGCGGAAAAGAAGATTGCTCCCGGCCTTTCGCTGTACACTCGTTTTGCCGCTCAATATGTCACACAACCGCTGCTTGGCGCTCCCGATTACAACATGGATGTCTATGGTCCGGATACCAAAACCGTGGTGGCGCTGGATCAATACGGCCTCATTTATCAAAAAAACAATTGGACCTACAAACTGGGCCGACAGGATTATGGCATCGGGGTCACCACCCTGTTGTACAATCGTGCGGATACCAATATCGGCAAGGAGGCGTTGGTTGAAGGACTTTCTTTCAACGGCGCAATAGGAAGCGTTGAACTCAGCGGGGTGCTGGCGCAGGAAAATTCCCTCTGGACAAGCAACAATCAACTGTACGCTTTGCGAGTCGGCTGCAATTTGTCGAAAAATGTCAATGTCGGGGCGACTTGGGCGCAATACCATTACAACAACTCCGATACTACAAATCACTGGGATCTTGACACTACCCTGAAATTCGGCAAAGGCAGCCTGACCGCCGAATATGCCCAATCTGATCGCAGTGCGGAAAATACAGCCTATGCAGTGACGGCAAAATATGACTTCACAGATAAGACTGCATTTTACATTACCAATTTTCGGGTGGAAGCCAACGGTGATATGGGCGGGCAAAGCGAATTCAATAACAACAATCGTGGATTTCACTACGGCTTGACCCATTCGCTCAGCGATTCACTTTCATTGGAAGTGGTCTATAAAGACCAGTATTCCTTGCTGGATGACAGCAAAAACACAAAATTCGAAACAACTCTCAAATACACTTTCTGATTATAATGTCGGCGTAATCACGCCAATGTTATGCGTTCCCTGAATTACACGCTCTATTGGCTTGGGCGTGGGATTCATTAGCCGGAGGCTTCTTTTTTAGGGGGGAAGCCTCCATTTTTGATAAAAAGATTGGGGGGAATAGCGGTATGAAAGCTATGCGGGATTTGGTCATGGAATATCAAGACTGTCTAAACCACATTGCCGATGAACGGAATTTGACGGATTGCATAGGAACGATGAATCATTTGACTAATCTTTTGCGGATTGCACAGGGAATATATTGTGAAGCGATAGTGGAAAAAGATTCCCAACGCATTTCAAGCGCGAGCTCTATGCTGGAAAATACATCAGCGATTATCGTGAGCATGGGCGAAATTATGTCACAGAAACAATTTGACATGGCGATGGTTGGTGCTGAAATCGCGCCAATTTTGAGCTCATTGAAGTCTTCCCGGAACTGTAACTGAACTCAAGCTTTATATTTCAAACGATGCAGAGCATTGCGGGCTTAGCGACAGCGTAGAAGCTCAAGCAAATTATAAAAAACGAAAACATTGGGAGGGCTTGTGAATGAAATTTGCCAGGCGGGTAAAAAAGCGAAAAGCTGTGTTGTGTGCACTGTTAAGCGGGGCGATGTTGTTGCCAATGTCGATGCTTGTCCATGCGGAAGAAGCCGAAAAACAGGATCCCTATTCATTTGATCAGGTTGTCGTGACAGCGACGAAAACACCGGTGAAAGAATTTGAGGCGAATGCGAATATAACCGTAGTTACAAAAGAAGATATCGAACGATGGCATTTTCAAGATATAACTGAAGCCTTGCGAACCGTCCCAGGCGTCACAATCAATAATTATTCCAATGGGGTGGGGTATGAACAAAGTAGTCATTTGCGAATTAATGGCACCGAAAAGATTGTGGTGTTGATTGATGGCGTCCGGGCCAATGTGAATGGGAGTACTTTTAATGTGTTTTCCGGCGCCGGCCTTCTTTCTATGGATCGTATTGAGCGGATCGAGGTACTGAAAGGATCAGCTTCGACGTTGTATGGCGCTGATGCAAAGGGTGGAGTTATCAATATTATCACTCGCAAAGCAGACGCCAATAAAACGTCACTAACCGTTGCCAGCGGTAGTTATTCCAAGCAACAGTATGCGTTGCTAAATGAGGGAAAGTCGGGGAATTATAGTTGGGTTTTTGGGTACCAAAAAGATATTTCCGGTGATTATACCGCTGGTAACGGAGTGGTGATTCCTTCGTATCGAGATGCGGATTCCTACAGTTTTAAGCTGACAAGAAAAATTGACGCCAAGTCGAATCTTGCATTCAACTACAACAATTATGCGGCGAGTGTCATGTATACAGGGACATATAATGACACCACCGGGAAGCAGGATACCACCAAAAAGTACGGTTCTATAAACAGTTGGGATGCTTCGCTGACTTATAATTATGCTTTTTCAGACAAGGTAAAAAATCAACTGTTGCTTTTTACCAGACGCCGTGACACTGATTATGATTACACCACTGCAAGCCGCTGGATGATGAAACTCGGTTCGTGGGGAATTCAGGACCAGGTCACGATTCAAGCCGGTAAAAAACACTTGCTGGTTACGGGCTATGATATGTTCCAGGATCAGATTTTTGATTACAAGGATCAAAATTCAGCGTACACTGATAAGAACGTAACCAATCAGGCGCTGTTTGTGCAAGACGAATGGTCGTTTTCTAACCAATGGAAACTTACTACAGGTTTGCGATACGATATGCATTCTACCTATGGTAATCACACTACGCCTTCAATCAATCTGGGGTACAAACCTACTGACAGAACGAGTTTCTATGTGTCATACAAAGAGTTTTTTGTAGTTCCCAATCAGTATCAATTGTTTAGTCCCTATGCGCCAACCGATATCAGCACATTGAAACCGGAAACCGGTAATACCATGGAATTCGGCGTGAACCACAGATTGGACAATAGCACGACTGCTTCATTTCATATTTTTACCCGAAATACACAAAATAAAATCTACTATGATTCCAGCAATAATTGGAAAGTTGGCAAT
>DATMYT010000422.1:0-7102 GCA_035560855.1 Negativicutes bacterium
GAGACAGTTTATGTTCTCACTCGGTCCTCAAAATTCCTCTCAAAAAAAATTTCCGGAAGAATAATCTCCCGGAAATTATCAGACATTTTCTTTATCCAGGGAATTTCCCTGAAGATCAGGCTGACTCTTCCTTTTTTTTAGGCTTGCTCCGCTCACCGCTCGTCACCAGAATCGGCTCATCCTTATTGACGATACATTCTTTAGTGACAATGCACTTGCTGACATCGTCACGAGAAGGAACATCGTACATCACGTTGCACATGACTTCCTCAATGATCGATCGCAATCCACGTGCACCTGTCTTGCGTTTCAATGCCGCTTGAGCCACAGCCCGCAAGGCTTCTTCTTTGAACTCCAGTTGTACGCCGTCGAGTTCCAACAGTTTCTGATACTGCTTCACCAGCGCATTCTTCGGTTCCGTCAGAATCCGGACCAATGCTTCTTCATCCAAGGAATCCAATGTCACTGTCACCGGCAACCGTCCGACAAATTCGGGAATCAGCCCAAACTTCAGGAGATCTTCCGGCATAATCTGCCGCAGCGTCTCGCCAACATTTCGGTTCTCCTTGCTCCGAACTTCAGCGCCAAAGCCCATAGTCTTCGTGCCAATACGGTTGGATATGATCTTTTCGATCCCGTCAAAAGCTCCCCCGCAAATAAACAATACATTCGTAGTGTCAATCTGGATAAACTCCTGATGGGGATGCTTGCGCCCACCTTGTGGCGGAACGCTGGCCACCGTTCCTTCAAGAATCTTCAACAACGCCTGCTGAACTCCCTCGCCCGAAACATCACGGGTGATTGACGGGTTTTCCGATTTGCGTGCAATCTTGTCAATCTCATCGATATATACGATGCCGCGTTCCGCCTTCTCAACATCATAGTCCGCGGCCTGAATCAGCTTGAGAAGGATATTTTCGACATCTTCTCCAACATAGCCGGCTTCCGTCAAAGAAGTAGCGTCTGCCATGGCAAACGGTACATTCAGAATTCGGGCTAGCGTTTGCGCCAACAATGTCTTACCGCACCCAGTGGGGCCCAGCATGATAATATTGGACTTCTGCAATTCCACATCGGCAGCCTTGTTGCCCATCTCAATGCGCTTGTAATGATTATATACCGCGACCGAGAGAATTTTTTTCGCCTGTCCTTGCCCAATAACATAATCATCAAGGATATGGTTGATTTCCTTCGGCTTGGGCAATTCCTTGCCCCCGACCGCAATCTCTTCACCCAGCTCTTCTTCAATGATTTCATTGCAAAGCTCAATGCACTCGTCGCAAATATATACGCCCGGCCCAGCTACCAGTTTTTTAACCTGTTCTTGCAACTTACCACAAAAAGAACATTTCAGTTGGACTTTTTCTTCGTTGAATTTCAAAACCATACCCCCTTATCGGGATTGTTCTCCGCCGGTCGCCCTGCGGGACATAATTAAGTCGATAATGCCATATTCCTTAGCTTGTGCACTCGACATAAAATAATCTCTCTCAGTATCTTGCTGGATTTTCTCCATTGGCTGATTTGTATTACTAGCCAAAATCTCGTTGAGCAGTTCCCGTAGTCGCAAAATTTCGCGGGCATGAATCTCCACATCGGTAGCCTGCCCCTGTGCACCGCCCCATGGCTGATGAACCATGATACGAGAATATGGAAGGGCAAACCGTTTTCCTTTGGCGCCGGAAGACAGAAGCAAGGCTCCCATACTGGCGGCAGACCCTAGGCAAATAGTCGCAACATCCGGCTTTATATAATTCATCGTGTCATAAATGGCCAGACCCGCCGTGACTGAGCCACCCGGGCTGTTAATATACATTTGGACATCCTTGTCCGGATCCTCGGACTCAAGGAACAACAACTGCGCAATAATGAGGTTCGCAACTGTATCATCGATAGGACCACCCAAAAAGATAATACGATCCTTGAGCAAACGCGACCAAATATCATATGCGCGTTCTCCCCTACTAGACTGTTCAACTACAATCGGTACAAAATTCAAGGCATTCACCTCATTTATTTAGGCTTTAACAGCCGAATCCACAACGAATTTAGCTGCCTTGCGACGCAAAATAGTTTCCTTTACGGCTTCCACATGCCGTTTGTCCGCCAACATTTTTTTCAGATCGGCGTCAGACATTTTATAAGCTTTCGCCATTTTTTCCACTTCTTCGCTGTATTCTTCATCCATTACAGCCAATGCCTCCGCCTTGACGATCGCTTCAAGTGTCAGTTCCGTCCGCACTTCTTCCAGCGCCGCAGGGCGATATCGCTCACGCAGTCCGGCAATATCAGTGTTCATGTACCCCAAATATTTGTCAAGCGACAACCCTCGCTGGGTCAGACTCATATCCATATCCTGAATCATGTGTTCCACCTGTTCATCAACCATGACCTCAGGCACTTCAATTGTAGCATTGGCGACAGCCTGTTTCAATGCCGCTTCGCGGAAAGCCTCTTCGTCTTTGTTCTTGGCCGCCTCAGTCAGCTTAGCCAAGGTTTTTTCCTTCATTTCCGTCAACGTATCGGCATCGCCGGCTTCCTTGGCAAAATCATCATTCAGTTCCGGCAATTCCTTGCGTTTTACATCGTTGATTTTCGTAATGAAGACAGCTTCTTTTCCTGCCAACTCAGGCACGAAGTATTCGGCGGGGAAGGTCACTTTAACTTCGCGTTCTTCACCGGATTTCGCACCGATCAGTTGGTCTTCGAACCCAGGAATGAAGCTCCCCGAACCAATTTCTAATGGATAGCCCTTCGATTGTCCCCCACTGAAAGGCTTGCCATCAACCGTACCATCAAAATCAATCAGGGCAAAATCGCCCTGCCCCAATGCAGCGTCTTCGGCCACCACCATTTTTGCGTGTCTTTCCCGCAGGGACTCAATCTGTTTGTCTACTTCCTCTGTCGTGACTTCCGTCACCGGCGCGTCCGCCGTCAGGCCCTTGTACTCACCCAGAACCACTTCTGGTCGGGTAATGACGTTAACTGTGAAAACGCAGGGTTCACCCGCATTCAACGTGACCTCGGTCACTTCCGGACGACCTACTGGATCAATTGAATTTTCTTCCACTGCTCGTCGGTATGCGTCAGGAATAATGAAATCAAATGCCTCAGAGCGCATGCCATCAGCGCCGACACGAGTCTCGACCATTTTACGCGGGGCCTTCCCTTTGCGGAATCCCGGAATATTTACCTGTTGCGCTAGCTTTTGGTATGCCTTGTCAAATGCCTTGGCAACGTCTTCCACCGGTAGTTCGATGACCATTTCCGTAATGTTGTGTTCTTTTTTTTCTACTGTAACTTTCACGTATTGTCCTCCTTCGAATCCTGCATAAACTTTTCCGGCAAGGAGCCGAAAACAGCCCTTTGCATTGAATTTTATTGTAACATTCTTGCAAAAAAAAAACAATCGACAAAGAAAAAACCGGCAGAAAACTGCCGGGATTCCGTCGATGGAGCGGAAAACGAGATTCGAACTCGCGACCCTCGCCTTGGCAAGGCGATGCTCTACCGCTGAGCTACTTCCGCATTGTGACAGCAATTATTGTACCCTTCGAACATTTTGTTTGTCAAGAGTTGTTCTTATTGCGCCAACAACCATTGCACAAAGATAGCGAGTCCTACCAGGACCCATATCAACATTCAGGGCCGACAGTAATTTTTCACGAACTGGCTAATACGTGAAAACATGGCGTCCAACTCCCATTGTTTTTGATTGGTGCGGGCGAGAGGACTTGAACCTCCACGAGTTGCCCCGCCAGATCCTAAGTCTGGTGCGTCTGCCATTCCGCCACGCCCGCACGGTTTCTTGTAGAATTATAGCAGAAAACTAGCAAAAAGCAAGATCTTCATTCCCATGTGAATGAAGAATGTCTATTGAAAAGCTAGCGGCAAACTTTTCTGTAATTTCGCGGTTATTTTTTTAGCACTTTTCAGACCCGTTACTGTAAGGTTGATGCAGGAAGTCAAAAAAAGCTTCCGAGCGAATCTCGGAAGCTTTGATATTACTTGGTGACCCACCCGCGACTCGAACGCGGGACTCCCTGATTAAAAGTCAGGTGCTCTACCGACTGAGCTAGTGGGTCATGTGGCTGGGGCGGCTGGACTCGAACCAACGCATGCGGGAGTCAAAGTCCCGTGCCTTACCAGCTTGGCGACGCCCCAAAGGCAGTTGTCTTGGGGAAATATGGCTGGGGCGAATGGATTCGAACCACTGATGCGGGAGTCAGAGTCCCGAGCCTTACCGCTTGGCTACGCCCCAATAAAAGGTAAGTTTGGGGTGACTGATGGGGATCGAACCCACGCATAACGGAACCACAATCCGCCGTGTTAACCACTTCACCACAGTCACCATACATCCATTGTTGTCTGCTTGGATTCCCCCCGCGCGACAGGGATTATTGTATCATCGGTTTTATATCGCTGTCAATATACATAGCTTATTTTTTAAAATCAATTTTTGCGGCAGCGCGTCCCGCTACAAAGCCCGTAGAAAAGGCTGCCTGCAAATTGAACCCACCAGTGTATCCATCTACATCCATAATTTCACCGGCAAAATACAATCCTTTTGTCAAACGAGACTCCATGGTTTTGGGCTGTATCTCTTTGACTTCTATGCCGCCAGCCGTCACTACCGCCTCTGCTACAGGACGAGTACCTCGTATACCAAGACGCAGATTTTGCAGGAGGTCAACCAGTCGCAGGCGTTCTTCTCGGGTGATCTGATGTACGGGTTTGTCCGGTTGAATACCGCTGAGGCGAACTATGACCGGAATCATTTTTGCTGGCAACAAATCCCCCAGTGAATTTTTGAATTGCTTGCGAACAACCGCAGTAAAGTCCCGTTGCAACCGTTTGTCAAGCGTTTCCGGTGTCAATGCGGGTTTAAGGTTCACGTCCACAAAGATTTCCGGCACCGGCGTCTGCTTCAGAGCTTTTGATACTGCCTGGCTCAGGCTAAGAATGATCGGCCCCGAGATCCCGAAGTGGGTAAACATCATTTCACCAAAATCACTGTCCACTTTCCGTCCATCAACCCGAACAATAGCCTCCACATTTTTAAGAGAAAGTCCCTGCAATTCCTTAACCCAATTCTCAATAGTCTCCAAAGGAATCAGCGCCGGCGCCAGAGGCGTCACTGAGTGCCCCAATTCTTTCGCCATGCGATAGCCATCACCGGTAGATCCCGTGCCGGGATAAGACAAGCCACCAGTCGCCAAGACCACTGCATCAGCTTTCAAGGTCTCCGTTCCACATGCAACACCGATAACCCTATTATCTTCGGTCAAAATTGATTGCACAGTGTAGCCGGTTTGGATCTTTACGCCACCTTGGCGCGCCGCTTTCGTCAAAGCTTCCACAATATCCGACGCTTTGTCAGACACCGGGAACAATCGACCACCACGTTCCACTTTCGACGCCACGCCACGCGTCGAAAAAAAATCAATCAGATCCTGATTATCAAAAGCACGTAGAGCGCTATACAAAAAAGCACCATTATTAGGAAAGTGCTTTGGAAAATCAGATAACTCACAGCGATTGGTAAAATTACAACGCCCTTTACCGGTAATCAGAACTTTACGGCCGGGAGATGGCATTTTCTCCAATAATAGAACATCCGCCCCGTTTTCTGCAGCACTTATGGCTGCCATAAGACCAGCCGGCCCTGCTCCAACAACAATAACTCGCTTCATAGATCATAGTTCCTCATTTCAACCCACTTTTTGCACCCAATGTCGGGGATCTGACTTACTGAACAGATTCACTAAAAACGGATCAAATTGGGAACCAGCACAACGTTGCAGTTCCAACATCGCTTCTTCATGACTCATAGCCTGTCGGTAAGGTCGATCGCTCGTCATCGTATCATAGGCGTCAGCAATTGCCAAAATCCTGCATTCAACCGGAATTTCATCTCCAGACAGACCCAACGGATAACCTTTCCCATCCCACCATTCCTGATGTTTGAGAATCCATTCCGCGATAGGCCTTATCTCGGCAACAGATAGCGCAATACGATGTCCGATCTCACTGTGGCGCTGTACTTCCCGTAATTCTGCAGCGCTCAGTGGACCGTGTTTAAACAAAATTTTGTTAGTGATCCCTACCTTGCCAATATCATGATATTCCGCCAACAGGCGCAATTCTTCTCTCTGTTCAATCGGCAGACCGGTTTCGGCAGCTAAATGAACACAAAGCTCTGCTACCCTGCGAGTATGACCCTCCGCAACAAAGTCGCGATTTTCCAGCAATCGAACCACTGTCCGGGTAATTGCCGCCCGAATCTGTTGGCTACGTTTATTTTTCTCCCTATACATATCACTGTCCGCTTCTCTGAACAGGCGGGTAAGGTTAATGCTCTTATCGTGGCTGATTGCCATCCCCGTCGATATGCTGAGTAGAAATTCGTCATTTTGTTCGTTTGCTTCACTGATAGAATTCTGAAGTCTGATGATAGTTTTCTCCACAGTCTCCCTCGAAATATTGGGCAATAATACCGCAAATTCATCTCCACCGATTCGAGCCACTACATCCCCTGCCCGAAAAGTATTCGCCAATATCTCAGCGGCTTTCTTGATCAACTGATCGCCAAGCAAATGACCAAAACTGTCATTATACAGTTTCAGTCCATCCACATCGCATACTATTACCGCAATCGGAACGTAACGGCCATCATTCAGTCTGCGCAGTTCTTCCTGAAAGTAAGCTCTATTGTAAAGGCCCGTCAGCGAATCCCGCATACTGAAATAAATCAGTTTTTCTTCCATCTGTTTGCGTTCGGCGATATCTGTGAGCGATCCCGCCATCCTAATTGGCGTTCCCTCATCATCCCAAAGCGCCTGTCCACGATCCAGCACCCATTTATATAGACCATCTTTGCACAATCGACGATATTCCGCTTCATAATAGGGTGCCAATCTTTCTAAGTGATCCGTTAATTTTCGCGTCACTGCCGGCAAATCCTCAGGATGTACAGTCGCCATTAACTCATCCCGAGTGGAAGGACCTTCGCCTGGCTCAAAACCAAATATTTCGAGGCATCGATCTGACTGGAACATTTCGTTAGTGAAAATATTCCAGTCCCAAATGCCATCTTTATTTC
>DATMYT010000423.1:0-2909 GCA_035560855.1 Negativicutes bacterium
AAAATATGAAAGATACAATAATGGGCATAGACGTAACCACCGTAATCATTTTAAACACTGAGGATATGACATAGGATGCAGCTACCCCAACCAGGATCCCGATCGTCCCGCCAATAAGACTTAAGACGATCGACTCAATCAAAAACTGGGTCATAATTCTGCGAAATGTCGCCCCCAATGCTTTCCTGATGCCAATCTCACGCGTACGCTCCGTTACGGATACAAGCATGATATTCATGATTCCGATCCCACCGACCAACAGCGAAATAGCGGCTACACTACCCAAAAACATGGTTAATGTCTCTGTGGTTGCTTCAACGGTTTCCAATAAGGTTGCCATATTTTGCACAGTAAAATCATTTTCCTTTTTGCCAATGATTCGGTGACGAACCCTAAGCAAATTCGTAATATCTTCCGTTATTTGATCAAGCACCTGACTGTCTTTGGCTGTAAGCGCAATCGATTGCAAATAAGTAATTTTGAGTAGCCGCTCCTGCGCAGTTGTCAAAGGCATAATTACAATATCATCCTGGTCCTGCCCCATTGAACTGCTGCCCTTACTGGCAATGACCCCGATTACTTTAAAGGGGTCATTATTGATACGAATATCCATTCCCACCGGCTCTTGATTTTCAAAGAGGTTCTTAGCTACGGTCGCTCCGATCACCGCAACCCTCGCTCTGGAATCCACCTGCTGCTGCGTAATAAAAGACCCGCTGGAAGTTGTCAGCTCACGAACATTTTGATATTCCGGCAAAACACCATAGGTGTTGCTGTTCCAGTTTTTATTTCCTGCTACCATCAAATAGCTGTGCGAAACCGTCGGCGACGCATAAAGCACATTCGGCAAGGTCTTGATCGCTTCATAATCCTTCAGGGTAAGAGTAGTGCTCGAACCGGCACTTTGTCTTACTCCGGCCTGACGAGGCGCTCCCGGATTAACCAGCAATAAATTGCTTCCCAAACTGGATATACTGGCTTGCACCTTTTGTGTCACGCCCATACCGATCGATACCAAGGCGATTACCGCCGCGACACCGATAATTATGCCAAGCATGGTAAGCATCGATCTGAGCTTATTGGCAATCAGCGCCTGATAGGCCATTTTAAAGCTTGCTTTAAACATAATATTTACTCCTGTTCCATATCGGTTTCGATCAATCCGTCCCGAACAGCGATAACTCGTTTTGTATACTTCGCAATATCCGGTTCATGAGTAACAAGAATGATCGTTTTCCCTTCTTCATGAAGTTGCAGAAAAATATGCATCACCTCAATACTGGTTTTCGTATCCAGATTTCCGGTAGGTTCATCGGCCATAATAATGGAAGGTTCGTTCACCAATGCCCGGGCAATCGCGGTTCGTTGCATTTGCCCCCCTGACATTTCGCTGGGCATGTGTTTTAGTCTCTCCCCTAACCCAACGGCTTGAAGCGCTTTCGTAGCCCGCGGTATAATTTCTTTTTCCGGAACATCGCCATAGATCAAGGGTAAGGCCACATTTTCGAGAGCAGACATCCGCGCCAGAAGATTAAAGTGTTGAAAAACAAAACCAATCTTCTTATTCCTCGTTAAAGCCAACTCGTCTTCTGATAAATCGCCTACTTCCTGCCCCTCCAACAAATAAGAGCCTGAAGTAGGATTATCCAAACAGCCTAAAATATTCATCAACGTAGATTTTCCTGAGCCTGAAGGCCCAATAATAGCAACGAATTCACCTTTGTTAATCTCTACCGATACCCCTGCTAAAGCAGCTACCGTTTCTGCTCCCATTTGATAGAATTTCTTTATGTCGGTTAATTTTATTACCTGCTCCTTATTCAACTCAGATACCTCGGGGCATTCTAGGCGCAGAATTGGAGTTTCCCGCTGGTGGTGTCGTTGCACTCTTGTTTTGCGTTACTTGACCACTCACCACAATTTCATCTCCCGCCTGTAATCCTTGAGTAACTTCAACTAAATTATCTCCCGTTAACCCGGTCTTGACATACGCTTGCTCGAGCGCCTGTGTTTCTTTATTGACTCTATAGACATATTCACCTTTCGTATCACTTCGAATCGCCGTCATCGGTACGACCAAGACGTCATTGGCCTCTTTTCCAAAGATGGAAACACGGGCCGTCATGGATGGCGTCAGGTCGCGTGCATCGGCAATATCAACCTTTACAATGTAATAGACAACTGTACTGGCAGTTGCAGTACTACTGGCGCCTTTAGAATTATTAGCCGCTTTAGAAATATTAGCGATCGTCCCGGTAAATTTTTTACCCGGATAGGCATCTACTGTAAAATCAGCCTTTTGGCCCAGAGCAATTTTTCCTATGTCCGTTTCGTCAACCAAAACGTTAATCTGCATTTTCGATAAATCGGCCACCGTCACGATGATCATTTGGCTGCTTAAGCCTTGCGACACCGTTTGGCCTGCTTTCAAGGGCTCACCAACAATAGTTCCGTTGATGGGGGAAAGAATAATTGTATCATTCAATTTAGTCTGGGCTTTATTATGTGAAGCCGCTGCATTGGAATAGGTCAATTCCGCTTTTTCCATTTCCTGGTCCGATGCAGCCCCGATCTTATGCAGATGCTGGGTTCGTGCAGAATCAATGCCGGCATTCTCCATGGTCTGACGAGCTTGCTCCACATCAATGCTCAAGGCTTCGTCCTCAATAACAGCTACGACTTGTCCTATTTTCACCGTTTCATTCTCTTTGACACGCACTTCCTTTAAGAGGCCCGTAACCTTCGTACTAACGTCAACGGAATTAATCGGATTAATCGTTCCTGTGGCAGAGATAATAGTTGACACTTTCCCCCGGTTGACTTGACTTGTAGTATAAGTAGGCGCTGTGTTGTTAATCGATTGTTGATAAAAATAATATCCTCCCCCGGACGCTAGCAAAATCAAAATG
>DATMYT010000424.1:0-2718 GCA_035560855.1 Negativicutes bacterium
GAATAAAACCTATGCGTACCATGTGTTCTCTGGCGAGAAAAATCCATCCCGGGATAAAGTAATTGCGCTTGGGTTTGGCTTTCAGATGAGCGTAGAGGACATGCAACGCTTGCTACGGTTCAGCGGAAACAGGGCGCTTTATCCTCGCGACAAACGTGATAGTGTTATTCGTTTTGCCGTTAATAAAGCGAAGGATATTATTTCGTGTAATGTTCTGCTGAACGATCTCGGCCTTAATGTTTTGGATTAGTATCAGGCCCCGAAAAGTGAGCCCCATAGCTCACTTTTCGGGGCTCTTCCCTCACCAAATGATTTTTCAGTTTTACGGCAAAGACCGGCGCAGGGTGCTTCGTGCTTTGCTTTGGATATGTTTTCAATTGCGGCGTTACCCGGCTTTGTCATAAAACTGAAAATTCATTATGTCTCGGGAAGAGCCGGCCAAATGCTGTTAGCAATACCAACCGCTGCAGAAAGATTCTTTTAGCTCAGCTATGCATTCACGCATCATCATGGGGTCATAGAGTAATTCTTCTATGTCAGATTGATCATAGCCGCAGTCGAGTAAAAGTGCGATATCATCGGGAGAAATGCCCATAGCGCTTGCGGATGACAGCAAGATATCAAGCGGGGTATTATCTCTACCCGTCGTTTCATACTCCAAGCCATAAGGAAAATCCCAATAGCTAAAATAGGAAAAGCGATCAGTTTGATATAAATGCTCAGTATTAAATTTTCCCCAAACACAATCTCCATTCTTGTTAATCTGAAGAATATCCCCACAGGTTATTTTAATAGTATCGTGCGGACTGTTACTGATGCCAAGACGATGAAGAACGCGCGTCATGATTTCTTCTGTTGAGGTATACAGATAAAACCCAAATTGCTCAAAATGACTAATAACCAGCGGACTTGTCCCTTTGATGAAGGATAGCGTTTGATTACTGTCCAGTACGGTAAAGGTGAAAGAACCCTCGACCCGCTCGGCTGCCTGTTGCAGCGAGGCGAGGTCGAGGGTATTGTTTTGTTCCAGAAGCTGAACCGCTGCATAGCTATCTGTTTCAATAGCGGTCTTCGGCAAATGATACTGGTTACGAAGCAATTTGTCGTTATAAAGCACGCCATTGTGTGCTAAAGCAAAACTCGTATTTCTACAATGGCCTGGGAACGGATGATTATTGTAGTTTTGTTTTGCACTTCCCTGTGTCGTCATCCTAGTGTGACCCATGATCATCGGAACACCCTCCGGTATGCGAAACTGCATCTTTCGAGCGGGCAATGCACGCTTAAAAATACGCATTTGATGGTTAAAATTATAAGCGATTCCAGTTGCATCAGTTCCTCTTATTTGCGATTCCCGTGAAAGCACTGTGATGGCCTTGTTGCGCCATTTTTGGCTCAATGCTTCCTTATAATCAATGATTCCAAATAGTGAGCACATAAAATATCCCCTTTTTTCTTAGATATTCGTCCGAAGTTTTTCAAGCAGCATCAACGCAAGGTCGATCAAAAGTGCTCGCTGCTGTTTCTTTCGCCTTCATAAATCTTCTTCACACTCAACAGGATCGTTGATATAAAGTCGGCGCTGCTTGAGGTAAGCTATCAGTTCAGGATGGTCAATACGCTCCACAAAATCAAACCACGACAGGCAGCTCAGATCCTCCTCGGCATAAAAAATCGCCGCATCACAGATCTCGTTGACGAGCTGTAATGTGGCGATCAGGGTACTATATTTAAGCGTTCCGCGAAACATTCTGAATTCGATGGTATCGTGATTTTGGATGTTGACGCAGGCATATCGGCCGATGCTGCCAGCCTTGGCAGTGTTGAGAATCTCCTGCGGCGTATTTTTATAACCATACCGACTGGCCCAGCGTTTCATTTGTGTTTCCGAGCGGCGTGAAAACTTGAGCAACTCCAACCAGTGGTGTTCCACAAAGTAAAGGATGCGGGCGATGCGGCGTTCCTGCTCCTCATAGGATTGACCAAGGCACCGTCTGCTGACGTGAATGTGCAGTCCGCAGGTGCCGGTATCATGGCTTTTATAACCTATCTCCCGGGCACAATCCAAAATATCCTTCCACGGCATGTCATATTGATGGTACTCCATGCTCATCGGATGGGTGACAATCTCCATACCATCGTTCAGACTGCTATCCGACTTGATGTAAACATGTGTGCATTCGTCGTTTGCAACGTTGAGCAATTGGCGGGCGTTGGCGCTATCCTTTCCGGCGTCGTCAATTTCAAGCTCAATTCCGAAATAGCGATCACCCTCGCCGTAAAAAATCGGTTCAGGTTTGTAGCCATAGGCGTGAATGGCAGTACAGTCTTTACGCACAATGTAGCATTCATAGCAATATGGCGTGTCTTCATCATCATCAAGGTAATAGGCATATTCATTGGCAATAAGTCGCCCGCAGTTTTCGCAGTAGCAGTAATAATCGCTTGCGCAGACAGAGCAGAGCGGGATTTCATCGGTTCCGGCATTGCCGTTGGTGGGAATGCGCTCCCCGCAATGCGTGCAAACCACCGACACCTCGTCGATGCAATCGGGGCAATAGACACCTTCGTCAAAAGCATATTGCTCGCTGATATCGAATTCCTCCAGGCATCGGTCACAGATAAATCTTTCTTCCATATTTGCAATTCCTTTCATATGTTCCTATGTTCCGTTAGGTTTAAGAGGCTGCTATTCGACATAACACCCCAACGTACAGG
>DATMYT010000425.1:0-2635 GCA_035560855.1 Negativicutes bacterium
ATATTCCCTTCCCCTACCCCACCCTCTACTACACCGAAGCCTACGCCGCCGAATGGGCGCCCAATGGCGAAACCGAGTGGAACGGCTACCCGATCCAGCAGATCTCGCAGGCGGAGCTGGACGCGGTCTTGGCGGAGGCGCGGGGAGAGGAAGTGCTGTCCGCCGCAACACCTGCCCCAACCGCCGCACCTTCGCCCACCGTCGCACCCGACGCCGTGTACCCCTCGCCTGCGCAAGAAGCATCGCTTCTCGATGGCTGGATGATCGCGGCGATTGCTGCTGTTGTGCTCGCGGCTGGGGTGGTTGTGGTTGGCGCGGTGAGGAGCAGGAGGAAGTAGGCTGATTTTTGTAACTTATTCATACGAACTCTGCTGGATTGAGTGAGCACGAAAGTTTGGATCGAAAGGTAACGCAAAGAGGAAGCAAGCCGCTGCGCGGCGGAGAATTCAATCGCCCCGGCCAAAAAACATCCGATTGAGCCATAGATAATTGGAGATAAGCGATGAGACAATTATTCAGAAAGAAACTAGCGTGGTTCATTCTAGCAATTTGCTTCCTGCTATTCATACTAACAACGCAATCAGATGAGATAGATGAGCGAGGCTACATAAATGATGAGAACCTGTCTGTTTATTTTGGGAACCCGGATTATCGAATCGAAGATGGATTCGCTATCATAAACGCAACAAATACGTTGGAGAATTGCCGTTCCGACGTACAAACAGCAAAGATACCGGAAGGCGTTGAAGCAATCGCCTCCGTTGCATTCACTGACTGTAGACAGCTAAAATCCGTGATTGTTCCGGAGGGTGTCAGAGTAATCGAGGGAAGCGCGTTTGCGGGTTGTGAGACCTTGACTTCCATCACGCTGCCGACAACCCTAGAAGAAATTTATGCCTATGTATTTTTTGATTGCGACTTCGAGACATTGATTATACCGCGTAACACGCGTCTGATACCGGGCTTTAATGAATCAGAGTGGTATGGCGTGTTGGATGTTTGCAGGGTAAAAACTTTGGTATTCTGTGGAACGGACGGGTTGTTCATGCCGACTACATTTGGAAATATCAAGTTCCCTTCCGATGGCAGTGGTCGGATTGTGTTCTGGGGCAACCCGCCCGAGTACATCCAAGTGAGCGACCTGCTATGGAACTACGAGGGCGGAGAGGTAGATAGCGGAGCATTCACGATCTGTTTTCCTTCGCAATACGCTGAACAGTGGGCGCCCAATGGTGAAACTTCGTGGAACGGGTTGCCAATCCGCGCGCTCACTGCAGCGGAAGAGCAAAGCCTGATTCAAGAAGCGCCAAAGCTATTTGCTGATGAGGATCGGACGGATGTGAGCATATATCCGGGTTGGTCATTTGATCAGAATCGCAACGTTACAGTTTACTCGGAGGAAGGATGGCGCGATTACTGCGCATCCAATTGGGGAATGGAGATCAACAATTTGCGGTTTATGGAAGGTATCACCGATATTTCGGCGTATGATAGCCCTACTTCCGATTCGGAAATAGATTCAGAGCTTCCCGAAATTACGATACGAAGGCTGATTTTGCCGGCATCCTTAAAGACGGCAAATCTGAACCACATGAGCATACAGGAGATTGTGTTAGCCACGGATAATCAGCATTTCCGAACCGATGAAAACCGTTTGATCGAGATTAGTACAGGAAATGTCGTCTGGCCACACGGCTGATACTCCAGCTAAGGTTCAATCAGCATAGCGAATCACCAAAACGCGCAAAAATGATGCTCAGGGAAATATAACCAAGGAAGAATAGCATGAGACTGATACGGAAAACGATATTGACGCTGCTTTCGCTGCTTTTTATCCTCGCGCCCAACCTTACCCTCGCCGAAGGCGATTACGAAGAGGGTGATGGGTGGGAGTACAGGAACGGAGTACTCACAATTATTGCGGATGGCGGTCTGGTTGATTTCCTTGAAAATGAACCCGATCAGGATCAAGCAAGGAATAATAAACACTTTGGATATGACGTTTCTGAACTTGTCATCGGTAACAATGTTAACGAGTTCAGAATGTTTCAGTTCGTAGAAGACTTTTGCCCACAGCAAATTACCGTTGAAAAAGGAAACCTTAATTTTATTGTCACCGATGGATGGTTAATCGATACAAGAACTGGAACCTTGGTTTGCCCTTCTGACTTTGAAGCCTTTCAAACGATTCAGATGGTAAATGATATCCCTGATTGCGTACGATATGTTGGAGAATACGCCTTTTATCCTCACAACTATCTTAAGGAAATTTTTATCCCTGAGAGTGTCATCGGATTAGAAAAGTTTTCTTTGGCTGGATGCGAGGCACTAAAAATAGTAGATTTGCCAACCCATCTTGAAACAATCAATGCAGGCGCATTCCTTGGATGTACCACTCTTGATGAAATCCAGCTTGGGAAACAGGTAAAATTCATTGGGGAATTTGCGTTTGAAGGGTGTTATTATCTAGAACGACTTAACCTGATGGATACAAGAATCACGGTCTTGAGTAACTCGTTGTTTTGCAACTGTACGGAACTACGTTCGATCATACTACCTGAGACTCTTAAAACCATTGAATCAGACTCTTTTAAATATTGTTCTTCCCTCGAGTCTGTCGTCATCAGTTCAGAAG
>DATMYT010000426.1:0-2428 GCA_035560855.1 Negativicutes bacterium
CTGTAACGCCCATTCTCTCAGCAGCCTTTTGATTGATTACCAGGTCGGTTCCCGGTTGGCTTTGAATAGCCATATCCTGCGGCTTTTCGCCCTTCAATACACGCACTGCCATTTCCCCGGTCATACGTCCCAGCTTATAATAGTCGATCCCGACGGTTGCAATAGCGCCGTTTTCAACCGAATTGCTTTCCGCTGAAAATACCGGCAGTTTGTTGCCTTCAGCAACTTTTAATACGGCAGCGAGTGACGAAATAACCATATTGTCCGTGGGCAGATACAGGGCATCAACTCTGCCAACCATTGACTGTGCCGCCTGCATAACCTCAGTGCTGGTTGTAACGGTGACTTTTACGATTTGCAGTCCTAATGCCGGCGCAGCCTTGTCAGCAATATCAACCTGGACCTGTGAATTGATTTCACTTGAGTTGTAGATGATCCCTACTTTTTTAGCATTGGGAATAAAATCCTTGATGATCTTCAACTGCTCTTTAACCGGGTTCATATCCGTGGTCCCGGTAACATTGGTACCCGGTTTCTCCATACTGTTCACCAGCTTGGCGCTAACCGGATCAGTTACAGCTGTAATTAAAATGGGGATATCTTTAGTGGCGTTTGCCATCGCAACTGCAGATGGCGTCGCATCCGCCAGAATCAGATCCGGTTTGTCCTGGGCAAATTTATTGGAAATGGTCTGCAGGTTTGCCTGTTCACCCTGTGCATTCTGGTAATCAACCGTCAAATTTTTCCCTTCAACATAACCCTTGTCCTTCAGTGCGTCCAGAAACCCTTTCCTGGCTGCATCAAGGGCCGGATGTTCAACAATCTGGATAATGCCAATCTTCACATTATCCTGGCTGCTGGACTTAGGTGTCTGCGATTTCCCGCAACCTGTCAGACCAAATGACACAAGTGCAATCAACAGTACCAATACAATTCCCTTTTTCATCCTTAATCTCCTCCTAATTTCATATTGGCAATAGAGGGCAGACAGAAAAGCAAAAAAACTCCCGCAGGAGTTAGCTGTGTACTGGCGATGTAGAGGTTATTATCAGGATGCCTACCACGCTTCCGTCCTACGTAAAACAATATGCGACTGTATAAAAGCAATTTAGTTCTACCCATACTACCGACACAATTAATGGTAGCGGGTAGAAAGAGCGATGTCAACACGATTCGACATTATGCAATTTGTTCCAATCGCCGGTAATAGGTAAGGGACGTTGAAGGGGTGAAGGAGCAGGGCAGGGCATCGGCAATAAAGTACGGCACGGTGCGGACCGGATAAAATCCGCTGCAAGCTGAAGAGAAAGTCTATATGGCCGTTGGCCTATTCATAAGCAGGTAATTCCCACTCCCACTTTCTCGATCTTCACCACCCGGGAGAGGGCGATTGCCAGATCGGTGCAATGGCAGGCATGGACTAGCTGCAACTGCAGGGCCTGAAAATAATGTAGCATACCCTGCAACTGATAAACAAAATGATCTTTTCCGACTTCCTCCAGCATTTAAAACAACGGTTCCGGTTTTCGCACTCTAACGAACGGGGCTTTACGTGTTTGACTCCTTTCATCTCCCCATGAAAATCGACATTGGGAAACAGTCTGATAAATGTTTTTTGAACAAATGATTGCCCTTTCTCTCCTGTCCGGTACGTACCGGACAGTACGCCCTGTCTATGAAATTCCAAAAGGAACGGTGTTTAGCACCGGGAATGGTGAACGTACACAGTTCGGCGATCCGCTTATGACGCCTTTTCAAACTGGCTGTTGTACAGTTCCGCATAGAAGCCACCTTTGGCGAGAAGTTCCTGATGGCCGCCGCTCTCAATTATATCGCCGTCCTTCATTGCCAAAATGATGTCGGCATTTCTGATGGTGGAGAGGCGATGGGCGATAACAAACGATGTTCTTCCCTCCATAAGCTTATCCATAGCCTTCTGTATCAGCAGTTCAGTTCTAGTATCGACCGAGCTCGTCGCCTCGTCGAGTATAAGCATCGGGGCGTTTTTGATCATGGCTCGCGCGATCGTGAGCTGCTGCTTCTGACCTGCCGAAAGACTTGATTCGTCACGCAGGACTGTGTCGTAGCCATGCGGCAGCGTCTTGATGAAATGGTTGATGCCTACCGCCTTGCAGGCCTTTACGACCTCGGCATCGCTCACGCCCTCTTTGCAATATACGACATTTTCCCTGATCGTTCCCTCAAACAGCCAGGTGTCCTGAAGGACCACGCAGAAAAGCTCATGTACATTTTCACGGGTGATTTTGCTAATGGGCGTGCCGTCGATAAATATTCCTCCGCTCTGGATTTCATTAAAACGCATAAGCAGATTGACCATTGTCGTTTTGCCCGCGCCCGTAGGCCCGACAATCGCGACCTTCTGACCCGGTTTCGCCACGGCGGAGAAGTCATTAATGACCGTAACATC